>NZ_JAFLQW010000265.1 GCF_017313335.1 Phormidium pseudopriestleyi FRX01
GCCAGGTTGGGAGTCACTGTGTCTCCTACAGGACAAGACTTTCACTTGTATCAAAGAGTCAGTTAGGAAGCTAACTTTCTGGGTTAGTTTCAGTTAGTTTTCCCCGCTGGTTATGGATTAGCCAGCGAACGAATCGCACTCTTATTTCCATTAACTTTAATGGTGTTGGGACTGTTAATGATTTATGCCGGGATTCAATATCAGCGTAATGAGGAGGCGATCGAGCGATTGATAGTGGGGAATTTGCCGATGAGTATTCGAGACATTCTACCTCGTCGGCGTTGATAACTTATTTTAAAAAATGATAAAAAGCTCCCTTTTTTCGGTGATAGAAGGGGTTACAGAACTTACGCATTCCCTCTATAGCTTGGACTATAGTTTTATACCTTCATCCTTCAACCCTGATTCTGACTCCCAGGTTCTTGTATGATTAGCGAGAACATTTGACCCTCAATCCTCGCCATGAACCGGCCATTTTCTTCTAAAACCATTAATTATTCCCAGGTGATTCACCTGAGTCACCCGATCGCCCCCAATATCCCCCAATGGCCGGGAGATCCTCCCGTTGAGTTCCAGGCGATCGCCACCTTGTCTACCGATGGCTATTATTTACGCCGCTTTTCTATGGGAGAACATAGCGCCACCCATCTGAATGCACCCAATAGTTTTTATCCCGAAGGAGTCGGAATTGAAGCTTATGCTGCCGAGTCATTAGTCGTAAAAGCTGTGGCGATCGATGTCTGCGCACAGGCGGCCCAGAATCCTGATTATGCCCTGACTTGCGCTGATGTATTGGCCTGGGAAGCAGAACAGGGGGAAATCTCTCCCGGGACGGTCGTCTTATTATATACGGGCTGGCAGCACAAATGGTCCGAACCTGATGCCTTTATCAACCAGCAGCACTTTCCCGGTTTTGCACCGGAAACCACCCGATTTTTGCTCGATCGCCGTCAAATTGGAGGCGTAGGAATTGATACCCACGGGGTAGATGGGGGACAAGATTTGACCTTTGCCACCAACCGGCAAGTCTTGGAACAACCGCGCATTGTCCTAGAAAATCTCACAAACTTGGACCAATTGCCCCCCACCGGAACGACCCTGGCGATCGCGCCGTTGCAGTTAGTCCAGGGTTCGGGTTCTCCCGCAACCGTGTTGGCATTTTTGCCTTCAAAATAGCCTATATTTTCAGGTTGGGTCTGACAGAGTGCGATGCAGTTCCCGGTGATACCGAAAGGTTCACAACATCTCCTTGTCATTTCCATGTCCATTGCGATCGAGCCATTTCAATAATGCCTGTTCCAGTTCTGGGGAAAGTTGCACCGGCAAGGTTCCAGACCGAACGTGCAAATCTCGTTGAGAAAAGGGAATTTCCACCCCGATATGGTCCAGCAAGGAGAAAATCCGGAAATACAAATCGCTTTTAATCCCAAACTGCTGACTGGGTTCAGAGATCCAAATCAGGAGTTCAAAATCTAAAGAACTGCTGCCAAACCCTTTGAAAAATACCCGGGGTGGGGGAACCAGCAAGACATCGGGATGTCCCTTAGCTGCATCTAATAGGGCATTTTCGACCTGGCGAACATCAGAAGTATAGGCGACGCCAACGGGCAGATGCAATCGAGAGACCGGGTTGCGGTGGGACCAGTTAATCACCTCGGTTTCCAAAAACTTGGAATTCGGCACAATGATAAAAATCCGGTCTAAGGTTTGGATGGTGGTACTGCGACCCCCAATGCGCTCAACGGTCCCGACATATTGCCCGATTTCGACAAAATCGCCGATTTGAATGCGACGCTCAAAGACGAGGACGATGCCACTCCCAAAGTTTTTGGCGATATCTTGAAACCCGAAACCAATCCCCACACCCAGGGCACTGGCAACGATGGTGAGGGAGGTGATATCGAGTCCCCAGAGTTGCAGGAGGACGACGGTGCCGATGATGATCAGGGAGTATTTGGTGACGATGGAGATGGCTTCTTCTGCACCGCGATTTAGTCCGGCGAGTCGCAATACCCGCGATCGCAGAGCATTGGTTGCCATTCCTGACACAGCGACTACGGCAATCAGCATCGCGGTGATGATCAGCAGATCGATGACGCTGTAAGAGCGTTCTGTCAGGGTGATAATGGGGGTGGTAAAGGAGGTGATCAGGATGTTGGTGATCCGGTAGCTCCATTGTCGGGTGAAGGGGAAGAGGTTGGCAATATAAAGAAGGGTCCCCCCTGCCAAGACGATGCGGAAGACTGTCCCGAGGAGGGTGAATAACAAATCGATGGCACCGATGGAGTTGTCGGTTTCTCCCTCGGGGGTTGAGCCTCTCAAGAGATCGCGCAAGGGTTGGCGATACCGTCGCCACATTTTTGTTAATCCGCGATTCAGGACCAAGATGGCGATGACAATGGCAATGGCGTGAATCAGCGATCGCTGGATAAATCGACCCTCCCGTTCCCTTGTGGCTTGTTCTAGGGCCTCTTGAATATCCCGCATCCAAACTTCCGCTTGAGCTTGGGGGGTAAAGTTATCCTCTGTATCCCCGGCAGTGACGGTGACTAAGAGGCGATTGTTGAGGTAAATTGCGGGCAGTTGATTGGTTTGGCGCACCTCTAGTTCAAAGGGCATGGCCGAATCTGCCACGGATTGGAGCTGAGTTTCAATCACGTTGGCGCGAACATCGGCGGGATATTCCCCTGCACGAGTGACAAAGAAAAGGCGTCTCCCATCCAAGCTAACGGCAGCTTGTGCTTGTTGGAGTTCCTGATTGAGCCATTCCGACCGAAATTGGGCCATGTAGGGTTCGGGTTGTGCCCTGGCGATCGCCTCCTGGGACTGTCCCACTGGCGCAATCCAGTTCAGATTTGAAGGGTTTACGGTGGTTCCAGCACTAGGCATCGGAGTTAGGGACAGGAGTCCGATGAGGGCAAGCAAGGTGATAATTGTTGCCCCGATAAAGGGTTTAAAGTTCCCAATTCGAGAGGGATTAACGGTTCTTCTTGGTTTCACGACGAAGCTCAATGGCTTGATTTTGGACTCACCCGACATCGACAGTCGATTTTAGTTGTCCTTATTTTGCCATTCCCTAGAGTAAAACCGACTCGGTACGCCGCTGGCTTTTTGTATTTTAAAGTTCACACAGGCCAGGGAGAGCTTTGGAAAAATCCAGAGTCTTAGTTGCTTTATTTGTATCCACAAACCTTGAAAGCGCAAGCAGTGATCTCAGGGATGTAGCTACCCTTGTTCTTGGAGAAAATAGCCGATCGCAGGCTTAGATCTGCTACTTTTTTGTTCTGTTGAAGGTGCAATAATTTTTTAAAAAAAAAGTGCAGTTTAATTAATTCTTAAAATTTATCAAACCTTGAACGTTCACCGCAAAAAATCCCCGAAAATGATTTTCAGGAAAATTAATTTACAAAACTGTACGGATTGGGGGTTGGAATCTGAGTATAGAGCTTGAATAAGTACCCGGTTTTATCGGGCGATCGCCTGCATTTCCAATCCCAGAGGGAATGTTGCAAGAAGACCCGTTCTGCGGAATTTCTGTTCCCTGGAACGGCATCTAGATTGCAATATTCTTCAAGGATTAACCTGAGTTGATCAGGAAATTCCGTAGAAACACGGAATGAGCAGGATTGATTGCCAAGAGATAACCCTGATTTAGGTGAGCAAGGTGATTTCTGTTAGACCCCTGGCGGTTGTTCACAGAAGAGGACCTAACCACCTGAAGGGTACGACTTCCAAGAAAGGCGTTTCCCAATGACGAACCCTATCAGGGGACGATCTGGGGGCTTTTTTATGCCCAGATTGGGTCTGAATTTAACGCTTTGTCCGACTGAGGAGGCGAACAATGAACATTCAACAGCTTGCAATTGGCACTTTAGCGGCCATTGTTACAGCAGATTTAACCCAAGAAGCCAGTGTTAGTCCCGGTGGACGATCCCCCGCACTGGCATCCCCAGCGAGTAATGAAGTCCGTGACCCTCACTACCCTGGCGAGGATGCATTACAGCACTATGCGGCATTCACCCCGGGCGATCGGAACAAAACCCTGGATCCGAGTCTAAATGACTACCATCCCAGCGATCGCACTTTGAGGGCTGGGTTGGAGCCTCAAATGCCATTAACCGACCTAGAAGGTCACTGGGCCCGAGAATTTATCGAAGTGCTGCAAGCACGGGGAATTATTCTCGGATTCCCTGATGGCAGTTTTCAACCCGATGCAGCGATGACTCAAGCGCAATTTGCGGCAGTGCTGCAACGAGCCTTCCAAGACCGCTATCTCTCTGAGGATAAGCCTTTGAGTGCAGAGGGTCCGGAGGATGACTGGGCGCAAACGGCGATCGCCGTCGCATCAGAAATGGGATGGATGGGAGGAGATCCAAACCAAGCATTTGAACCTAATCAACCGATCCCCCGATTACAAGTGTTAGTCGCCCTAGTCAAGGGCTTAAACTTAAAACCCCCCAGGGACATCCTCGGAAATGTAGACACTTATTTTTCATCTTCCTCGGCATCTATTCCCACCTATGCACAAGATCGTCTCGCGGGGGCGATTCTCCTGTTGGAGAAACTGGAACAGCATCAGCATCTCTATGGAGGGACAACTCCGAATGACTGGTTTTCCAATCCCGATCGCATCGCGAACCGTGGGGAAGTCGCCGCTTTTATTTACCAGGCACTAGCGATCGCCGAGGCAGAATCCTCCAGAACCGAGGTTCCCACGGTTTCTACGTCTCAATCTTTAACCCCCACCGGGGAAAGTCCGGAAACAACTGCATCACTTTTTCCTGCCTTCCCTGCAAAAAGCGTGGTCACTCTGTTTCCTCAATCCCCAGAAACTCATGAGAATCCGGATGACTCTGTGGAGAACTTCCACCCACGCGATCGCCCCGCAGTCGAGTCCCCCTTCTCCCTACCCAGTAATCGGTGGGGGATTGGGGGCGAGGGATTTGCCATGACCGAACCCAGTCTTGAACCCTCTGGGGACCTTGATTCTCCAGCAGTACCCACTGATGAGACAGTAACGGTGGGCGATCGCTTTCAACCCACTTGGGAAGGGCGACTCCGCCCCTCGGAAAGCCTCAACGCCCTGTTACCCCCTCGTCCCGTCACCCCTACCCCCTCTGAAGCCTCTGCAGACCCCCTAGAAAGCAGCATCAGCCTCCGTTTGGAAGCCTTACGCGGCAGAATTCAAGCGACTCCCGCCCCGGGTCCAGAACTGCCCCCCCTAGCAGCAGCAGGTTCCTACCTTCCAGAACCCCCTGAACTCTTTCAAGGCTATATGTGGCCCGCCCGAGGCGTCTTTACCTCCGGGTTCGGAATGCGTTGGGGACGAATGCACAAGGGGATTGATATTGCTGGACCGATTGGTACACCAATTATGGCGGCAGCAACTGGCATCGTCACCTTTGCAGGCTGGAATTCTGGCGGATATGGAAACTTAGTTGAAATTGAGCATCCCGATGGCAGTCTCACTCGCTACGCTCACAATCATCGTATTTTGGTCAGCGCTGGTCAGGAGGTGATTCAAGGTCAATTGATTGCGGAAATGGGTAGTACGGGCAATAGTACGGGTCCTCACTTACATTTTGAGCTCTATCCCCCGGGTACTGATGCGGCGGATCCGTTAGCCTATCTTCCCGGCGATCGCCAGAAGCTGGGAGTCGATTCTACGGTCGGACAAGCAGTCTATTCGCGGTGAACTGTTAAGGGCAACAGCTTGAGGAGTCGGCATTTTTCCAGGGTTTCAGAGTGATTCAGGACACGGCAATGCCGTGTCCTTTCGTTTGTTTACCCTCACAATGACGAACTCGATGGGACGGATAAGGCTTTGACGGTTTCAGGATGTCGTCCCAGTTGTCCCGTCATTAATCGTAGGGCGAATTGCTTGACTGGGGGAAGGGTTCGCAATCCCCATAATCCGAGATGACGGAAGATAACCGCCGGTAAGAATTGATTAGAAAATAGGCGATCGAGCAGGTCTGTGAAGCCCAAAATTGTGAGATTTTCCACTTTTCGCCAGCGTTCATATCGTTTGAGAACGGCTAGGGACCCGATATCTTCTCCCCTTTGATGCGCTTGAGTGAGAATTTCGGCGATCGCTGCTGCATCCCGAATCCCCAAATTTTGCCCTTGTCCCCCCACCGGATGGCAACAATGGGCGGCATCTCCAATTAAAGCAAGGCGGGATTGCACATAGCGACTGCTTTGCATCAGTTGTACCGAAAAGACTCGGCGATCGCTAATCGGCTGCACTCGTCCCATTTGTTCCCCATAACGTTTCTGAAGTTCGACTAAAAATTCGGCATCATCCAAGGCAGCTAAGGTTTTGGCTTCCTCGTGAGGTGCAGTCCAAACAATATTACAGCGATTTTCCGTCAGGGGTAAAATGGCAAAGGGTCCGCTGGGCCAAAATCGTTCGTAAGCAATATTGGCATGAGGTTTTTCCGGTTTAACTTGGACTGTAATACAGGATTGCCAATATTTCCAACCGCGAGTTTTGATGCCTGCTGCTTCCCGAATCCGCGATCGCGCCCCATCAGCAGCAATTAAGACCCGGGTGCGAATTCGTTGGGTTTCGGGGTTTTCCTCAACCCGATTTCTGATTTCTACCACCACTCCATCGGGTTGGTATTCCACTCCAAGCACTTCTGCTGGACAGTTCCATGTGACATTAGAACAATCTGTGAGAAAATCCTGCAACGCCGAGAGTAATACCTGATGTTCCCCCACATAACCGAGGGTTTCTCGACCCAAATCTCCCGGTTGAAAGCGCACCCTTTCTCGTCCAGAATCCGAGAGACTAATTTGATTAAACGGGGTAATTTTCGGGAAAATCTGCTCCCACACCCCTACTGCCTGGAAAATTTCCCCGGACAATAGGGACAAAGCATACACTTGATTTCGGGAAGCGGCAACCGATGGAGGCAATGCCTCAATCAGCACAACTTTTAACCCTGAATTTTTTAGAGAGGCGGCTAAAGTTGTCCCAGCAATTCCACCACCGGCGATCGCCACATCATAATCAAAAGCCGATTCCGATCCGGGAGTGACCGTTGTTTCGCGAGTAAGCTGCTGTAAGGGCATGGTTATCGAGGTTTCTCAAAACAAGTAAAGATAGGTCATTCCTTATCATTGTGCCGCAAATCGCAATTTCAGGCTAGAGGAGATTGGGTGGATGGGGGATCTGTTAGTTATTTCATGTAGGGGCGCAATGCGCAGGCCCAATTCATGGCCTGCGCATTGCGCCCCTACAAATACACCAATTTAGGGCTAGTGCTGAAGTCGTTACTACGAACAGCTACCCCATCCTCATCCCCTAAAATTGATACTCAATTCCCGTGACGAAATCGACCCGTAAATTGGGATTATCCAGAGAGGGATTATTAGCATATCTCAAAATCAAGTTATTATTAAACGACCATCCTTGAATAATAGGAATTCCCAAGGTAGTCGAAGATTCCATATAATAATCCTCTAAATCATCAAAAGGGAGTTCCAAGGTTAGGAACTGACGTAAGGTGAGGAAATCAAAGTACACATCTTTATAGCGCATTCGATACTGAGCTACGGGAAAATCCAAATCATCCCGGCGGCGGTTGGAGTCTTCATAACGAATGCCTAGACCCAACTGCATATCAAAGGAGCGATCGGGACCGGCGCGCCAGATGTTAATCCCTGGACCCGTATATAAATTAGTCCGAACATCAATCTGATCGGGTTCATCCCGACGGGCTGAGGAACTGATGAAATATTGATAGCGTTCCGTGGCATGATGGCGATATTCTGCATGAATTTGACCCTTGATTTGATTCTCGTCTTGCGGAGCAACTCGACTATCATCATAGTCATTGGTAAAACTAATTCGGAAGTCTACTTCATCCGTCGGCCATTGGCGTTCCAGTGCGAAGTTAAAGGTGGTTTGACTGGTGATTTTTGTCCCGGAAAAGAAGGAAGCACCCACTCCCACTCGACCTTCCCACCCCGTGGGTTCAAAGGGGAAGAGGGCGGGGGGTTCTGCCAATTGAGTGCGACGGGCGATGTCACGACTTTCGGATAAAATGGCTAAGGAGCGATCGCCTAATCCGATCGCATCATAGTTGAGGGCAAGCTGTGCCAGTAAGCTAGATTTTACCTCGGGATTTTCTAGACTATTTGCCATTGCTAATGCCTCTGAGAGCAATTCCGCAGCAGTTTCGGTTTGTCCCAGTTGAAAATAGGCCATTGCGATCGCAGTTTTAGCCCGCACCCGCACCGAGTCTTCTTCGATATCATTGGCGGCGATTAAGGCATCAGTCAAGAGCATTTGAGCGCGTTCTTCCTGGGCGATCGCACCATATTTAAGGGCAATTTCAGTTAATAACTTAACCTTAGATTCGGGGTCTTTCAGGATATTAATGAGTTCTAATGCCTCCTCTAAAAGCTGCAAGTTTGACTGAGTAACTTCGTGGGTTTGTGGGGTCAAATTAAAAGCTGGCACTTCCTCGGTGAATTCAGGAATATTTAGCTGATTTTTTATTCCAGTCTCTCGGGTAGGATTAAAAAATATACTGGGGGTTTGCGCCTCTGACGGTAAAGCTCCAGTTAAACAAGCTAGAAAAACTCCTGTAAAAACTAATACAATTGTACCCTTCAACTTCCTCACCCCAATCATAATTATGGTCATTGCAACAGGTTGTTTTGTTTCAACCTTACTATCCAGAGAAATTATTACGAATTCTCTGATGAGGTGTATTTACAATTTGGGCTAAAAGAGAACCGGATAAAAAGAAGAAAACCCCAGAGGCGATCGGTGCGGCAACCCACCCCCACCCCATCTGCAAATAATTTGTTACCACTAGAGAGTAACTCTGAATGGACTGGAGAAAAATCACCATGACTGAACAAAAACGCCCCAAATGGGATGCAGGCAGGTTCTGGAAAACCCTATCCTATTTTGGAGTGGTCCCATTTTTGGGGAATATTTCCTGGATCCGCAATCTCCTCACAGGCGGGAAAAGTACCATCAGCACCCCAGAAAAACCGGGCGTGATTCTGGTTGCCGGTGCCACGGGAGGCGTCGGCAAGCGGGTTGTGCAGAAACTCCAACAGCGAGGGTACTCCGTCAGAGGGTTAGTCCGGGATCTTAAGCGGGGACGGGAAATGCTCGGGACTGGAGTGGATTTGGTGGATGGGGATATTACCCTTGCCGAGAGTTTGAGCGATCGCCTCCTGCAAGATGTCACTGCCGTAATTTCCTGTATCGGGACCCGAGTACAACCCATCGAAGGCGATACCCCAACCCGGGAAAAATATTATCAAGGCATCAAATTTTATACCCCGGAAGTGGTGGATGTGCCGGAACAGGTGGAATATCAAGGTATTCAAAATTTGGTCGATGCCACCCGTCGTCAACTCGCTACCGTGGGTGCACCCCATGAAAAAATCATCTTTGATTTCAGCAAACCCACGGACAACCTCAAAGAAATTTGGGGTGCACTAGATGATATTGTCATGGGTGGAGTCAGCGAAAGTAACGTCCGCCTCGTTAACCAAACTGCTTTGTTTTCTGGGAACGTTTCCACCTCAAATTCTGGTGGATTTGTCTCCATTCGCACCCGCAATTTTGAACCCCCTTTTGATTTATCCGCCTATCAAGGGATTGATATCCGAGTCAAAGGCGATCGCAATCGGTATAAATTTATTCTCCGTACCGACCCGAAATGGGATAGTATTTCCTACTGCTATTCCTTTGATACGGTCTCTAATATAGAATTTACAGTTCGGATTCCTTTTTCAGAATTTATCCCGGTTTTTCGGGCTAAAACATTGAAAGACTGTCCGCCTTTAGATGCCAGTCAAATTCGCTCGGTGCAAATCATGCTGAGTAAATTTGAGTATGATGGTGAACTGAATCCACAATTTACCCCCGGACCATTTCAATTGCAAATTCAATCGTTGAAAGCTTATGGCGGTCCAAGCTTACCCCGATTTATCCAAGTGAGTTCAGCTGGGGTAACTCGTCCGGGACGTCCGGGGTTAGATTTAGAGTCAGAACCGCCAGCGGTGAGAATGAATGAACAATTGGGGGGGATTTTAACCTGGAAATTACGCGGGGAAGATACTATTCGCGCCAGTGGATTGCCTTATACGATTATCCGCCCTTGTGCGCTCACGGAAGAACCGGGGGGTGAGGGGTTAAGGTTTGAGCAAGGGGATAACATTAAGGGAAAAGTGAGTCGAGAGGATATTGCCGAGTTGTGCGTGCAGGCGTTAGAACTCTCGGAAGCCTGTAATGTTACCTTTGAGGTGAAAGCTGACCCAGCAGGAAGTCCGGCAGGGGACTGGCGGGGGTTATTTGCCAGCTTAGGGCGCGATCGGCAAGCCGTTAGCTAATATTTACCCGTTAGGACAAGGCAGTGCCTTGTCCTGCTGTTGCTGTGCAGGAAAGCAAAAATCCAGCAAAACAGGTGTTGTCTAGGGTCTCAGTCAAGAGGACAACCGGCTGACTTTTAAAAATTTATGCCACAGGAGCAGTAATAAGGGGAGGTAAGGACATCCGGTTTCTTGTCCCCTCATTCTTATGCTCTCATTCCTGTCCCCTCAATTGAATAGTTATCCTTTCGTCTGAGGACTCTACTCGCCTGACCTGCCACGCTAAAACCTGACATTTATAGCAAAATCTTCTGTTAATAGTTGTCATTGTCAAAGTTATGCGCTAACTTAATGGTAGAAATCAACTCCAAGCGTTGGAGGTGGGACCATGACCGATGGAGATATTGTTCACGACAAGCTTTCATGGCGTTACCAGAGGCCTTACAAAGCTCTGTGTGAAGGGAAAGATAGCCCAGATGAGTGCGCTTGGGTCATAATGGGCGCAATAATGAGGGATACAAAAAAAAAGGTCCCGCGCCCATATTACTCGCCCAAGAGATCGCGAAGATGCTGAAAGCAGCTATTGAAAACTGCAATCCGCATAGCTCTGTTAGGAGTTGGGCTACTGTTAGCAAAGAGTTAGATCGGCTAGCAGCAGGACAAACTTCATGCCCGTATTACGAGAAGCAGCTTGTCCTTCGTGCCAGTAAAGGTATTCTCCATGATTTCCGTTATGGTCTCAGAAGGGATACCTGCTCTTTGGAAGAAGTTGTTGTAGAGCGGTATTTTCAGGAAGTCTACAGGTTCTATTTTGAAGAGC
>NZ_JAFLQW010000459.1 GCF_017313335.1 Phormidium pseudopriestleyi FRX01
CCAAAACCCAGCGCGATTAAAGCGGGTTTAAACCCCAAACCAAACAGGTATTTTTTGAGGTTTAGTAATAGGATTGTTCCTCTGGTTCTTGGTGAGGTAAAACCTTTTCCAAAGATTCTATAAGGGTGGGCAAATCTTGTTGAACTGTGTCCCAAACCACTTCTAATACTATCTTATCATATTCATGAATAATTCTATTCCGCATCATAATAAAAGGAATTCGTGACAGAGAAACTCGGGTGCGTTCGGATAAACGACGTTCCGCCTCTCCAATCACTTCTAATCGGCGAATCACCGAATCTTGCAATTGAACATCTTCTACAAAACTGGACCAGCTACTTCTAGAAACGTAGTTCAAAGCAAGTTTGGCCGAGATTAAAATATCCAACAAATATTGCAGGTCACGAGGTGCCAGCATAAATTACCTCAGCTACACTTTAAAAATAAAACGGCAGATGTCATGGTGCGTTGACGGAAGGGCTCGAAACCTGAACCACTCTGGCGCGGCCCCTCCCATCCTAGGGTTCCTTGATCGCCAACCCTGATCGGTTCAATTTTCCTGAGATCTCCTCGTTTGGGCAAGGACGGAGTAGGAGCAAAAGCCTCCCCAGCAAAAATACAGCAAGCCATTGGTTGGCACTCCCTTTTTTTTTCCAGCTTGAGATAATTAAGCGCCCAGGTGGGATGCTCGGGTTTTTGATCTCTATTCATAGCTTGTGTTTGCGAGGGTCGAGTCACCGTAACGGATCTACCCTACCATCGTTTTGCTCTGGGTGCGATGAAAGTTGCCCCTCTAGCCCCTCAAACAGGAAATCGCTTCATCTAGGGGTGCTACCCAGGGGCAGTCGCGCCTGCGCCAGACTGATGCCCTCAGATCTGCGCTTTCCCCGGGGACCACAGTCCGTACAAAATACGAGTGATAGACACCGGAGGTAAAACTTCTTTTGGTGCGCTCACTGATGCATCCTTTCGGAAAAAGCTAACATAGGAAATGGGTCTGACGAGGACAACGCCGAGAGTGCTTCGGCGGTGACCGATCGAGATCCGTTGATATTGTATTTAACAGAAGAGGTAAAAAATGGATCCTATTCGCCTGATTTGTGCTATTTTTCTGCCGCCCCTAGGCGTTTTTTTACAAGTGGGTTTGGGTCGAGATTTTTGGATTAATCTGGTTTTAACGTTATTGGGGTACTTTCCCGGAATTATCCATGCCGTCTGGGTGATTGCTAGAAGGTAACCGCCCCTAAACACCCCCGTTCACACCACGCGATTGATAATCATCCAGACATCTCCATCCGAGCGAACGTGGGGGACTGAAATACTGGTAAATCCGGTAATAAAAGGCTTGTAATAAACCTGCCAATAACTGGTAGAAATTTCATCGGCGATCGCCTTGAGTGCTTTGACTTCTTCGCTCAGTTCATTGGCAAGTTCGTTAATCCGCTGCGCATGAACTCGGGCGCACTCTCTGGACTCTTCGACTTGGGCGGCGATCTCATTTTTTCCAGATTGGCGCTTCAACTGGCTCTGTTTCTGAGAGAGTTTTCTGTGGAGTGCGGCGATCGCATCGTCAATTCCTTTCACTTCTATAGCAACTGCCGCCGTTTCTCTAGCAGCACGTCGATAAGCCATTGCGATCGCTTCTGGGGATTCATCCTCTAAAGAAAGCTCATCGATGGCGAGGGTGGTCCGTTCCCGTTGCAGGTCCTCAATTTGCGAGAGAATGGCTACTATTTCGTCTTTCCGTGGATCTATCATCGTTGACTTATTTTGCCTATCTGAATTTCCGTTGAATTTGTCGCCCCTATGGCTTTCATCGCAAGGCACAACAAACGGGAGCGACCCTATTAATAGAATATCCTATAGCAATCCTAAATGATTTATGACATAATCCGCTCCCCTCTCCCCCTTTGGGCCGCCGACGGTTGGGGGTGAGGGCATTCCACAACTGATTTAGGCGCTGCTATAGATGAGACCGCTTGCATCATTCTCTCCCGCCCCCCTTACAAAAAAGCGGGGATCTAGCGGGAATGATGCAAGCGGTCTATTTGACTTGACCGTGACACGGGATTTTGGATTTGATGCTATAGCTTGTTCTAAATGATTTATGCCCTCTCCTGCTCCCCTCTCCTGCTCCCCTCTCCTTGTAGGCCGCCGACGAGAAAGGGGAGAGGTCTTCTTCCACAACTGATAAAGGAGCTGCTATATATAGCAATCCTACTAATTGATTTTGTAACAAAACCAGCGAGCTTGGAGGCTCCCACGGACAAAAATGTACGCCAATAGCTGAGGAACTATAGCCCATGAGGATATTCAGCTTAGGATAATACCCCTAGGACTTACGCATTACCTCTATATAGAGATTCGTGAATCAACCCTATATTTAGGGTTCGATGTTAAGTAGTGCGTCAGTCCTGACCGACAGTCTTGCGGTCAGCAGACCGGGTTCCCTGACTCGGGAGGACTTCCACTTAACCGGGTAACTCAACTGAAAATGGGTGTTTCTCACCTAGAAAGCACCGTCAGAAATCTGGGCTGAACCGACAAGATGTCCCAGATATTTAAGTAAATTCCACATTGAATGGAGTTAACGGTGAGGATAACCTCTTTAACTCAGGGGAGAGAATTTTATAACTAAACCTAATTTATGGAAGTAGGTTGATTTGATATATGTATATCAAGTCCTCAAAAATCTACCTTTTTAGAGATGACAATTATCTTTTTGTTTAAAATCCGTCAAATATTTATACCAATAGGATGAGGATTCTCAATAAAAATTATTTAATGATATCCCAATCTCATTCAGTGTATTCATGCAGAGGGATGTCTTTTTAGCTATTAGCATGAAAAGATAGATTAGATTCAAAAAACCCCACTATCTCCTCTGTTTACCCCTTCTGATTTTAACCCGGAAACTCAACTGAAAAATGCTGTTCTTGCTGATTGGAGCCAGGACCTGTATTTCAATCTCTCCGATTCCATCTTTAGGCGATCGCCATCGACCATCTGAAGTTATACCACCTACTCAGGGTAGGGAAAACCGGGGATTGCCTCTTAACGGGTGGGTCAGAATGATTGAGCGCCTCTAAATCGGTCCCAATCGCCTTCAGTTAGGCTAAGGGGTTGGTTAACCGACTGGGGAAGATGAAAATAAATTTTTAGAAATTTCGTCAAAAATCCGGTCAAAAAAAAGATTGTCCACATCTCCTATTACAAAGGTTGATACAATGAACAAAATTAACATATTAAATGTAACCATCGATAACTTAACCCAAGAAGAGTTACTGATTCTCCTTAAAGATAAAGGCGGCGTGGTAGTCACCCCCAATGTCGATCATTTAATAAAACTCCAAAAAGATCCAGAGTTTCATCACATCTACCAAGAGGCAGATTATCGGGTTTGTGATAGCCAGATTTTAAAAATAGTCTCCAATTGGCTGGGCAGTCCTATTCGAGAAAAAATTTCTGGCTCTGACTTATTTCCAGCTTTTTATAACTATTTCAAGGATGACCTAGATACTAAAATTTTTCTCCTCGGTGCAGCGGAGGGAGTCGCCCATAAAGCCCAGAAAAATATTAACTCCAAATTAGGCCGCGAGATGGTAATCGGCTGTTACTCTCCTTCCTACGGGTTTGAGAAAAATGAAGCCGAGTGTCAAAAAATTATTGAGATGATCAATCAATCGGGGGCCACGGTATTAGCTGTGGGAGTCGGTGCACCTAAACAGGAAAAATGGATTTACAAATATAAAAATCAGTTGCAGAATATTAAAGTGTTTATGGCAATTGGCGCAACCCTAGATTTTGAAGCTGGGAACCGTCCGCGATCGCCAGAATGGATGAGTCAATATGGGGTAGAGTGGGCCTTTCGGTTGATGTCTGAACCGAAACGTCTGTGGAAGAGATATTTAGTAGAAGACCTCCCCTTTTTCTGGTTAGTGTTTCAACAGAAGTTGAATCTATACCAATACAAAAGTCCCATCGGCCAGTTACTCAAAAGAGCTGGCTTAATTTCCTCAGAACAAGTGGAAGAGATTTTGCAAGAGCAAGCCTATGAGCGGCATCTCCGATTCGGAGACTTACTCGCCCGCCGAGGCTGGGTTAAACCGGAAACTGTTGATTTCTTTGCGTCACAGTTACCGCAATTAGCAACAGCCCATCCCCAGCAACCTTTAGGACAGTATCTCAAAAAAGCTGCCTTGTTAAATGATGACCAAATTACCCGGATTTTAAACTATCAACGTCAAACCGGCATGAAGTTTGGAGAAATTGCAGTTCTCAAAGGGTGGGTTAAGCAAGAAACAATTGATTGGTTTCTAGAAACGGTTAAGACCGAACATAAGGTGCGGTCTTTGGATGATAAGCAAAACTATAGCAAACCATCCATGACGGCGATCGCCTCTTAATTCAGCTTAAAAACTGGACTCATTCATCAAGTTGTAAACCCAGATAATTATTATAAAAACCAAGGATTGAATTCAAGTCTTGGTTTTTATATTTAAATCTTGATTATCTTCATAAAACCTTTAAATTGTTATCATCTAAAAAACAAATTTTATAGATAGAATAAACCTATGGAACAGCTTTTAAAACCTTTCCGGTCTAATGATTTTTAAAATCAGTCAGAAAAGACCTGATTGGCTCATTCAATAAGAGGACATTATTATGCCCAAACTATTCTTGAACGCTTCAAAATTGTTTGCCCTTAGCACTGCCGTTATTAGTTCAATGGGACTGCTGAGTGCAACTGAGGTCAATGCTTTAACGTTTAAAGGGAAAATTTACGAATCTCCCTTTCTCTTTCTAGAAAACAGTGAAATTCAATATACCCTCGCCGATGGGATTTTCGAGACCATTATTTCTTCCCCAATTAATACCTTTTTCACCGATGCCTATCCGGAATTTGGCCCTGAACCAACCGAACCTCTGACCCTTGTTCCCGAGGTAGTCACAGACTTTCAATGGAGCCTCGGGCGAACCTTAGAACCTGTGGAATTTGGACGTTCAATTTTTGGCATTACCGATGCCGGATTATTCCTTCAAATTTTAGACCCCGATACAGCCCCAATTTACCAAAATATTTTTATGTCAACTATACAAGCGCCAGAGGGAATGGCTTTGAGCGTTTGTAAAATACAGGCTTGTGAAGGATCGGCACAGTTTGGAGGAAAAGGCGGATACGCGGGTTCTTGGATGATTCAAACTCCCGTGACTGAATCCCAATCTGTTCCCGAACCCTCCGCCGCAGTCGCCCTCGGTTTTGTCAGTGCATTGCTTTTGAAACGTCAGCGAAAAACTCTCAGCGCCCAACCTGTTGCCATTGCAAATCAACAGTAAAGGCAATGATTAGAGCAAAAATGGTGTTTTGGCTTGAGGGTTATTCATTGCCGATCGCCCGGTAATAAATCCCTCTACCATTAGTGCCTACAAATACTAAGCCAAACTGCTGTTTACTTGCTTCCATCACATTGGGTTGATTGCCAATGGGAATCTCCGAGTCGCCTATGTCAATCCAAGTTTCTCCTAAATCAGGAGACCAAAAAATACTCTCCGGTTGATTAACAACTTTTCCATATAAATACAGCGCCGGAACTTCCTGTCCCGGGGCAGCTTTTCCAAAGGCAAATAAATAAGCCAATTCTACCCCAGCAACTTTGGAAAAGCTCTGTCCCCCATCGGGCGATCGATATAATCCTTCCTCGTTTAAACTCACCCAAACCTCTCCCTCAACTCCCGGCATTGTTTTCAGAAAATGCCAATCTGATTTGGGTAAGTTTCGATTAGTGACAGCAAAGGATAATCCCCCATCTTGACTGTCGTAAACCGTGCCATTCTGGTAATAATAAAATCCGTTGCCATTCACTGAATCAGCCGCTAAAGGTTGAGACCATTTCCAAGGGCCTTTAATACTATCCGGTAAGCCTTGAACCGCTTGCCAGGACCGCCCATTATCTTGAGTTTGGATACCTTGAGTTCCACTGAGGGTCACCACAAATTGCTGGGGATTGGTGGCTGACATTGCAACCCGCATCGGCATCATCTCTTCGGGAAATTGGGGGAATCTTTGCCAGGTTAATCCCCCATCTGCGGAGGTGGCTCCACCATACCGCGAGTTCCAGCGATCGCCTCCGACTCGGACTAAATATTCAGGAGATTGGGCAGCATAATCTAGGCTATAAGTCTCTTGAAAAGAACCGCGATCGGACCCAAACCGTTGGGGCGGAATCTGATTTAAGCGCGAGTGATAAAATCCTTCCACATCGGCTACGGCACTCAGGAGTAATGCACCCGTCGGGGGAGAGATGAGGTCAAAGGTGACGACCTGTTCATGACCTTGGGTATAGTTGGTCCAAACGGGCCGATTCTCGTTAAAATTGTCCGTTTTCCAGACTCCATACCAGTCCGAGAACCAGACTCGACCCGGAACGATGGGGTCAAATTCCAAGGCAGACAAATGATTACTAAAATAATCATCAGGCCACCAAGGAACGGTATTATTAATCTGGGATTTTTTCTCAGTCCAGGTTAACCCACCGTCGCGGGAATGGTAAAGTTGAGTTCGAGTTGTTTCACTATGACTGACAATCAGTTCTTGGGGATTTTGGGGATGAATACTTAACCCATTAAAGGGGGGAGTTTCGCGACGAATCAAGCGCAGAAAAGGGTTTTTGGGGGGAGTAATATCTTGCCAGCTTTCCTGGAGATATTTGCTGACGCCTTGGGCATGAGTTACATACAGAGTGCTATCGGAGGCGACGGCTAATTTAAAGGCATGAGAGGGACTGTGAGGAAGGGGATTCCAGGTTGTGCCGCCATCGGTGGATTGATAGAGGCGATCGCCATAAACACTGGCATAAATTTGGCTGGCATCATTGGGGTCAAAGGCGATCGCCAGAATGCCAATTTTTGAGTCGGAAGGGGTGGGAAAACCGGGGACGGGGTTCCAGGTCATTCCGGCATCAATGGAGCGCCACAAGCCATTTTGTCGGGACCCAAATAACAGGAAATTCGAGTCATGGGGACTGACTACCAGGCGATTTCCCGCCCCGCGCAGTTCTTCATTGCCTCCCATTGGCAGACGGAGGTCCGACTGGACCCAAGTTTGACCGCGATCGCTGGACTTAAAAATTGTCCCCGGTTCTGCCCATAAATATTTTCCAGCAGCAATATACACAATATCTGGATTACTGGGGTCAAGTGCCAATGCTTCCCCGCCATAGTAATCACTTTCGGACCGGGTAAAGCGATCGGTCAAGGGTATCCAACGAGTATCCGTCGGGTCCCATCGATAGAACCCGCCCATATCCGTGCGGATATATCCTAAGTTAGGCACTTGGGGATGGAGATAGAGACCCGTTACATATCCCCCACCGCCCACTGCCACGTTATTCCAGCCCGAGGGAAACTCGGTTTGTACCCCTTGGGGTTGAATCTTTTCTGGAGACTTGCAACTTGTCAGTGAGATTGATAACAAGATATAAAGTGCTAAAAGTGCGATACTTTTTCGGGAGTACATCCCCCAGTTCCCAGCCCAGGGGTATCTATTTAGGGGTGAGTTAATCTCGCTCAATTTCCGGGATATTCTCCATGATTATCTTTCCACACTTGCTCACCCAGCCAAGTTAAATTGGTGGGATTTTCACAACTATCGATATGATGACCTCCGCCATTATCAGTGGTGGTTAATTCAAAATTATCTCCCCCCCACCAAGCCCAGACAATCCGTCCGATATTTCGAGGAACGGCTGTATTGAACATGAACTCAACGGGAGACTTGAATTCGCCATTTTTTTCAACCCCATATTCTCCGATAATTAAGGGAATATTTTTCTCAACCGCCCGGTCTAAATAATCAGCCATTTTGGTTTCAGAATATTTCCATTGGTCATAAAAATGAACGCTAAATACTAGATTATCGTAGGTGTTACCGTTAAAATTCATGAGCTTTTGGGAATGTCCTAAAATGGCACTTTTTTCCGAAGAAACCGATTTAGAATTCCACTCCCCCACATCCTGACCCCAGTAATGCCCATCAATCACGATAATGTTGTCTGCACCGACTTCATCGCGAATTACTTTAATGACTTCTTGATGAACTTTCAACCATTTATCGATATTGGCGCTACTCTCGTGACCCCCCGGTTCATTCATGACATTGAACCAGACATAAGGGTTATTTTTATAGGTAGTAGCTAGGTCGCGATAGAAATCTTTGAGTGTTTCTAAATCTTCGCCTTCATAGTAGGACCCGGTGTGATCATGAGTTTCTACCATCGTGACTAAACCGCGACTTGTATAAACGTCAATTATCTCTTCAAGGGTGCCATTTTCTTCATAAGATTCTTGACCGCCTAAGAGTCGAATATTGACGCGAACGGTGTTGAAATTCCAACAGTCGGCGACTAAATCTACATAACTGGGAGTATTCCCGGGCCAACCATAATCCGGACCGTTGATATTGGTCCCTTTTATCAAAAATTCTGAGCCATCGGGGGCATATATTTTACTGTTTTCAACTTGAAAATTGCCTCGGTTTTGGGCCAAG
>NZ_JAFLQW010000307.1 GCF_017313335.1 Phormidium pseudopriestleyi FRX01
AAATATTGATTTGAGATTGAAGGAATTAATCAATCAGGCTGTAACAGAGATAGATTGCCAGGTGATTGCTGTAGAAAGTCATCTAGACCACGTACATTTATTTTTGCAGTCTAACCCTCTGATCGCCCCGAACCAGATTATTCACAAGGTAAAGGGACTTACTTCATTCCGCCTAAGAAAGGAATTTCCTGAGTTGATGAGACTCCCTAGTATGTGGACTAGGAGTTATTTCTGTGGCACGGCGGGGGCAGTTTCTGGGGAGACGATTAAGAGATATGTTGAGAACCAAAAAACTAAGTAATTGGTTAGCTACGTACCTACGCTAACCCCCTTATATCCCACGGCTAAAGCACGTGGGTTTTACGGCGTTTTCTATAAGGAATTTTCCCTCCGATATCCAGGGTTAGTTCATCCCCATAACTTAAACGAGCTGACCAACAGATTTGACCGATTATTCGCTGAAGGGTTTTTTTAGGGGCCATTGTATGGACTTGGCATTATTGGCTGTCTAGTGTTTATCCTTCAAATTCACTCATTCGCTGACTTCCTAATTCAGCGGCTAACCATAAAGCAGATTTCATACTAGCACAATCGGCGATGCCTTGTCCGGCGATATCGAAGGCGGTACCGTGGTCCGGGGAGGTGCGGATAAAGGGTAAACCGATGGTGGTGTTGACGGCTTTATCAAAGGCCATTAATTTGACTGGAATTAAGCCTTGGTCGTGGTAGAGGGCGAGATAGGCATCATGGGCATTTGTAGCGGTTCCAAACCAGGCTTGACCCGGTTTTACCCAGAGGGTATCTGGGGGGATTGGTCCATCAATTGTGGCTTGAGGATGGATGATTTGTTGTTGTTTTATCCAGGGGATTAACCAGTCTTTTTCTTCGGTGCCGAGTTGTCCGTTTTCTCCACTGTGGGGGTTGAGTCCGGAGATGGCGATGCGGGGGGTTTGGATGCCGAAGTCTTGGCGCAAGGATTCGATTAAGAGGTCTAGTTTCCAGGTGAGGAGTTCCGGGGTGAGGGCGTCGGGGACTTGGCGGAGGGGAATGTGGGTGGTGGCGAGGAGGGTGCGGAGGGTCCAGCGACTGTGGGGGGATTTGGCGACGAATAGCATTCCGAAGCGTTTGATTTGCGCGCTTTCGGCG
The DNA here is from genome assembly GCF_017313335.1 of Phormidium pseudopriestleyi FRX01. Lineage (GTDB taxonomy): Bacteria > Cyanobacteriota > Cyanobacteriia > Cyanobacteriales > Laspinemataceae > Laspinema > Laspinema pseudopriestleyi. The sequence continues at coordinate 1,147 of NZ_JAFLQW010000307.1, forward strand.
AGGAGTTCGGTTTGTCCGGGATAGGGATGTCCGGCGGCTTTCCAGCAGGTTTTGGCGATGGGTCCGGTGACGATCGCCTGGAAGTCTCCGGCAAGGGTTCGGGCGATCGCCTCTTTCATATAAGCAAAACTGGCGGCACCGGATGCGGCATTGCCGGTCCCGAGGGCGATCGCCTCTTGGTTGAGGTCAATATCTAGGATAGGAAACTGTTCTGGATCGGCGATCGGCGTTTGTGATTTGAGTTGTTGATAGCACCCTTGCAGCAGTTTCCGACTGCCGACGAGGGTGATTTGACAATTTTGGGCGATTTCGGGGTCTGCTAGGGCTTTGAGGATGACTTCCGGACCGATTCCGGCAGGGTCTCCGAGGGTGACGGCGAGATGGGGACGGTTGGGGGTTGAGGGTTGGGTTTCCATGAGGGTTTTTGTGGGCGATCGCAGATATCGGCATATCGTCATTATTATTTCAGACTCCCGGGCCACTTCTTGGAGGACCGATGGATGAGAGGCCCAAAACCCGGTTTCTGGTCCTGATTGGGTGCTACTGGGGAGATGTTTTGGAAAGTAGCCGGTTCTAATGTTTCTCAATCAGTTTGGTCACTCGGTTGATTTCTTAAAACTTAACAATTTGAATGAAGATTGATTTGACGAACATGATAATATATTAGAGGACAAGTGTTTGTTGCTATTTTAACATTTTAGAGCGACGGCTCTTTCTTCTTATCGGTTAACAGCACGCAAACGATGCCTAACTAAAAGTTAACCCGGTTGTATCGTCATGAACCAGACAAAACCCAACGAGCATGAGTCAATTTATCAGATAAAAGTCACCATCAAAGAAAGTGAACCTCTGATTTGGCGGGAAATTCAAGTCCGAAGTCACATTACCCTCTATAAACTCCAGCGGATTTTACAAGTGGTAATGGGATGGGGAAATACCCATCTCCATCAATTCACAATTGATGGAACTTGTTATGGACAATCTCACCCCGAATATGGCTTAGAAATGAAAACCGAGCGCAGGGCGAGATTAGATGAATTGGTGCCCGAAGAAAATGCCAGCTTTATCTATGAATATAATTTAGATGATAGTTGGCTGCATGAAATTACAGTGGAAAAAATTCTGGAACCGACTACGGGAGTCCATTATCCCCGGTGTGTGGCAGGCGATCGCGCTTGTCCTCCAGAAGAATGTGGCGGCATTCGCGGGTATGCCGAGGTGTTAGAAATCCTCAAAAATCCTGAAGATCCAGACTATGCAGAAACCCGAGAATGGGTGAAGGAAGATTTTGACCCCGAGGTATTTGAACTCGATGAGGTGAATCGACATCTGAAATCCATTCGATAAATCCAGGAGAGGTTGGGGAAATAGACTCGACAATCTCTCTGGCAGTCTTGTCAGGGTAAATTTAACATACCCTGACAATTGGGCTGTGGGAAAAGGGGTAAGATGACCTCAAAGCAAAGGCAACAGAGAGACTCGTCCTGGATTGGGCAAAATAGAGGGCGATCGCCTACAATTAACAAATCAGATTTAGGACCCTGGAACTTTTTATCAATCAGGACTTAACATTATGGGGCTAACTATCAGTTATGATTTTAATTTAGGCTCAAACTCCATTGAACTGGCCCGAGAAAAAAT
>NZ_JAFLQW010000332.1 GCF_017313335.1 Phormidium pseudopriestleyi FRX01
AAGAGCGTGGGAGTGTCAAACCTTCCAGCCTGTTCGGAGTGACCCAAAGCGGGAGACTCAACGAACCCCCTATCCTCGCCAGAATCCATAGCCCTTTTCTTAGCCGCGATCCCTGCTCAAAAAGATTCGATCCCTGATGGTTTTTCCCCTGATTTTTTCTCGCGATCGCCTAGGCGCAAAAACGCTCATAGAGCAATGGTTTTCAGGCGTGGGTCCTAAAAACCCTCCGGATTTAGGACTCAAATCACACCGAAATGGAGCTTTAAATCACAGATTGACTTGATAAAATACCCGATACTTGAGATAATAAAGTTAAAGAAATCATTACGTTTTCACGAGGGGAGAAAATGGTAATTCAGGGAAATTTCTACAAATTGACAATTTCAGAAATTTTTTGTCAAATCTGGCGCTCCGGAAAAATCACTTACCTAGAACGTTGGGGTTTAATGAGTGCGCTGCTCAAAGATTCACTAACGGAAGATGAAATGGACGCCATCAACCGCCTGCTTCATGCAGTCCGACGTGGATGGTTACGAGTTGAAGAGTAAACACACTTTGGCAAGCCCCAGTTGTCATTCATGCCGCGATCGTCCAGATGAAGGATGGTTAAACAGTAATCTGGGATCCATCTAAACACAAATAAATTTTGGACTTGCAACGATGGGTTAGAGGGAGAGCAAGATCGGGTTTCTCCAGTTTCTGAGGTATATTTTGGATTTTTTGACAAACTAGACCCCCGCATCATGATGCGCCGGTAAACAGAAAGCGCTCCTGACTCCATCGCCAACACAGCCTGGAGCGTCCAAAGCATACCAACTGCCGTATCCCGATCAACTTCTATACTCCAAAAACCGAGAAACGCCTATTGTTCGGACATTGTTCCCCTCTGACGGTTTCTTGCACTCCATTCAAGACGCCACAGATCCAGTGCATTCTCCTATTTCTCCACAAGTTGAACGCACAGAGTAAAATTCACTGTTAATAGATTTAAGGTTGTCTTCCCTCACCAGATTAAGTACCTCGAATCAGAAACCCAGTTTCTGCCCTTAATGGGTTGTCAACTACCCCAAATTTTGTCAAGAAACCGGGTTTCTAACCTCTACTAAACTGGCATTTTACGAGCGGGCTTTTCCATTGGGTTGAATCACCCCTTTTAAAGTGGCTCCGCGAAGGTTAACATTCACCACATTGGCTTGAAAGAGGTTCGCGCCAGAAAGATTAGCTTTGGTCAAATCTGCATCCATCAAATGAGAACCCATCAGATTTGCCTCACTCAAGTTCGCTTCACTCAGATTGGTTTGAATCAGATAAGCGCCACTCAAATTGGCAAGACTAAGTTCAGCACCACTGAGGTTCGCGCCAGTGAGCAGTTTATGACTCAAGTCAACCCCGGTTAAATTGGCTCCACTAAAGTTAATCCCACTTAATTGGGCATCCTTAAGGCAAACTTCGGTCAAATCTGTTTGGCTGAGGTTGGCTTTGCTGAGATTCGCACCCAGAAGGTTCGCTGACCGAACATCTGCTCTAGTTAGGTTAGCCCAATTGAGATGAGCTTGACTGAGGTTGGCTTGCCTGAGATTTGCACCACTGAGGTTGGCATGAGTTAAATCGGCAAGGTTCAAGTTACTTTGCTTGAGTTTGGCACCACTGAGGTTGGCTTTACTCAATTTGGCTTCGGTTAAATCAGCTTTATTGAGGCTCGCCAGACTCAGATCGGCTGATCGCAGATCCGCAGATTTCAAATTGGTTCCGATTAAATAGGTTTGATTGAGTTTGGCGTTATTGAGGTTGGCTCCACTGAGGTTGGCTCCACTCACATCGGCATTGTTGAGGTTGGCTCCGGTGAGGTTGGCTCCACTGAGGTCGGCCCAATTCAGGTGCGCTCCCGCTAAGTTGGCTCCGGTGAGGTTGGCTCCGGTGAGGTTGGCTCCACTGAGGCTGGCTCCGCTTAAATTGGCTCGACTCAGATTGGCGCCACTCAAGTTGGCTTTGGTGAGGCTGGCTCCACCTAAGTACACGCCACTGAGGTTGGCTCCGCTTAAGTCGGCTTTGGCGAGGCTCAGACGATTAAAATCTCGGGTTCCTCCTGCGTATTGCTGGAGGATTTCTTCTTTGGAGAAGCTAAGTTTAGGTGCGATCAGGAGGTCCGCCGTCATAGCTAAAATACTTTCTTATAATTATTTAATCTTTCTATTAGCATCTTACTCAAATTTACGGAGTCTGCGAAACCGAGTATTTCCTGAAGTATCATTACGTTTTGTAACAGATTTTCTCTGACTGATATAAGGGCGTTCAATTCTGATGAATTTCGATGAGATTTTCCCAGGAATTTGTGGGAAAAGATGCCGGAAAGCCCTGCATTTAAAGGGTTCTAGTCTTCATTTGCTCTTAGGAAATAATTTTAGAGACCCAGGAAAAGAGTGCGACAGTCTGGGGATAGGTTTGGTTTAGAAAAAGAACCTAGGTTACTGGAGTATTTCGATCGCCTTCCAAAAACCAGCGATCGCCTACTGTTAGGGCCTTTTTCTTCCAGTTTACAGGAGTTCTTTTCATCGGCTATATTTTCCACATACGGAGAAATTTCCGAGAATTCTCGGATGACAAATTTGATAATTTATGGTACGAAGGTCGAATAAATAAACGGGAAGTGGCGGGGTCAATGCCCTAGGGCGATCGCCAAAATTACGGAAATTTGAACTGAGGACCATTCCTGACCGATAATAAACCCCATTAGCCCAAGCCTTGAAAAACCCAGGAGAAAAAATGACGTTAACCCCTTCAACCATGTTGGCACTGGAAACCCCAGCACCGAATTTTCAACTCCCGGATGTGGTGACTAAAAAGATCATCTCTTTGGAAACCTTTGGAGATAAAACTGCACTGGTTGTCATGTTTATCTGCCAACATTGCCCCTTTGTCAAGCACGTTCAGGAAGAACTTGCCAATATTGGCAGAGATTATCACGATCGCGGGGTGGGAATTGTAGCCATTAGCTCTAATGGAGTGGAAACTCATCCCCAGGATGCCCCGGAACATCTCAAAGCAATGGCGTTAACTTTAGGATTTTCCTTCCCCTATTGTTACGACGAAACCCAACAGGTGGCGATCGCCTATACCGCCGCTTGCACCCCGGATTTTTTTGTGTTCGATCGCAGTCGCCGTCTGGTGTATCGAGGTCAACTCGATGACAGTCGTCCGGAGAATAATCAACCCGTGACGGGAAAAGACTTGCGTTCGGCGATCGATGCGGTATTGGCGGGAGACCCGATCCCTGAAGACCAAAAACCCAGCATTGGCTGCAATATTAAATGGAAACCGGGCCATGAACCGGCCTATTATGGAGCATGGTAGGAACCAATCCAACGAGGGCAGGGAAATCCCCTGTCCTTTAGTCGTATTAGTCCTGGAACAACGAGCAACAAAGCAGTCTGGCTTGACAAAACCTGGGAAGTGAGATATAATGTAAGGCTGATTATTAAGCAACCCTGACCCAGATATTTTTATTGCGAGGATTAGGGTGTAGGTCCGACTGGGGTGCGATCGCAACCCGACCCTTACAGAATCGCCTAATGTAGCGCTCATCCGTTAATCTTGGGGCTGATTAGCGTAACACAACCCCTAACACTTCGCATCACTCCTAGGGTAGAAGCCAGAGCACAGGTAACCCCGTAAATTTAAAGAGAGAACAAATCAATGCGATCGCAAACCGACCCCTCAAATATGGGGATTAACGGGCGATCGTCATTGTTGATTCTCTTTAAAAATTCGTGGTGAGAGACCCTATCAATATGCATTTAGAAGTATGGCCGGGTAAAGTCTATCCCTTGGGTTCCTACTGGGATGGTAAAGGAACAAATTTTGCTTTATTTAGTGAAAACGCCACCGCCGTAGAACTGTGCTTATTTGACAAAGACGGGAAAGAGCAACGGGTTTCTATAACCGAAGTCGATAACCATGTCTGGCATGGCTACATCCCCGGAATCTCCCCGGGACATCGATATGGGTATCGAGTGCATGGGCCTTATGACCCCGGTGCAGGTCATCGGTTTAACCCCAACAAACTCCTGATCGACCCCTACGCCAAAGCCATTGAAGGGGATGTCATCAACGGACCCGAACTCTCCGGCTATAACTGGGAAGATCCCGAAGAAGACCTCTCCTTCAGCGAAACCGATACCGCGCATTTAATCCCCAAATCCATCGTGATTGATGAGTCCTTTGATTGGTCCGGGGACCAACTCTTACAAACCCCCTTCCATGAAACCATCATCTACGAAACCCACGTTAAAGGATTTACCAAACTGCAACCGAATATCCCCGAAGAACTGCGCGGAACCTATAGTGGACTCGCGCATCCGGCAGTAATTTCTCACCTGCAAACCTTGGGGATTACGGCGATCGAACTGATGCCAGTTCATCACTTCCTCGCCTATCCCGGACATCTGGCAGATAAAGAACTCAAAAATTATTGGGGTTACGACTCCATCAATTTTTTCGCCCCTTATTCCGGTTATAGTTGCGCCACTGTCCCGGGAGAACAAGTGCGGGAATTCAAAGAAATGGTCAAGGCCCTGCATAAAGCGGGAATCGAAGTCATTTTAGATGTGGTGTACAACCACACCGGGGAAGGGAATCACCTCGGTCCCACGGTATCCATGCGGGGGGTAGATAACGCCTCCTACTATCGCCTCGTCGATGACAATCTCCGGTATTACATGGATTTCACTGGATGCGGCAATTCCTTAAACGTGCGCCATCCGCAAATCCTGAAATTAATTATGGATAGTCTGCGCTACTGGGTGCTAGAAATGCACGTCGATGGGTTCCGATTTGATTTGGCATCGGCCCTGGCGCGAGAACTGTATGATGTCAATAATTTGGGTTCTTTCTTTAATATCATCCATCAGGATCCGGTGCTTTCTGATGTGAAACTGATTGCTGAACCCTGGGATGTGGGTCCCGGAGGCTATCAGGTGGGGAATTTTCCCCTGTTATGGTCCGAGTGGAACGGTCGGTATCGCGATACCGTGCGTGACTTTTGGCGGGGAGAGGACCGGACGTTAGGCGAATTTGCCTATCGGTTTACTGGGAGTTCCGATTTATATGAAACCACAGGGCGCAGTCCTTATGCCAGCATTAACTTTATCACGGCTCACGATGGCTTCCCCCTCTACGATTTAGTTAGCTACAACGAAAAGCATAATGAAGCCAATGGGGAAAATAGCTGTGATGGGGAGAGTCACAATCGGTCCTGGAATTGTGGCGCAGAAGGAGATACGGATGATCCACAGGTGTTGGCGTTGCGAGAACGCCAAAAGCGGAATTTTCTGGTTACGTTGATGCTGTCCCAGGGTATCCCGATGTTGTTGGCGGGGGATGAAATGGAGCATAGTCAAGGGGGGAATAATAATGCCTATTGTCAGGATAGTGAAATTTCCTGGCTGAATTGGGAGTTTCCCGAGGAAAAAGCGCAGTTGTTAGATTTCACTCGGGAACTGATTTATTTCCGGCGTAAGCATCCGGTGTTTCAGCGGCGCAAGTGGTTTCAGGGCCGCCCAATTTATGGGAAGACGGTGAATGATATTAGCTGGTTTAATCTCAATGGCACCGAAATGGCGGATGATGAGTGGGATGTGGGGTTTGCCAAGGCGATCGCCGTCTTTTTGAATGGTCAGGAAATTCCTCGGCGCAATCGGTATGGTCAACGGGTGGTTGACGAAAATTTCATCCTGTTCTTTAATGCCCATTGGGAATTAATCGAGTTTAAGTTACCCGAGGGATTAAATGAACAACAGTGGGTTGCCGTGATTGATACCAAGGAACCCAGCTTTTTGGAAGATGGACCCACCTATACTGGGGATAAGGCGGTCCCTGTTCTCGGGCAATCGATGGTCGTGTTAAGACGTTCCGAGTAGGGAAGCCAGGATACAACGTCGGGGCAGTCCCTGAATTGTCCCGACATCCTCTGGGAGTCTTGGGGAAAAGAGTGCGTCACGGAAGCCACCGCAACGCACCAAAACACCTGCCAAATTGATGGCAAGACTATGTAACAGGATAGTAAGGAATAGCAGATTACCATATTGTCTGCATCAAAAATCACAATTTTTTTCAAATTAATTAAAATTTAAGGCGGCCCCTAGGGAAAGAGAGATGTTGAAAGGCCCGGTTTCTGGTCCTAACAGCAGGGGTGAGAAACCGGGTTTCTTTACAAAATCTGTAGCAATTTGCCACAAATTGGGGTGAGAAACCCGGTTTCTGGTCCTAACAGCAGGGGTGAGAAACCCGGTTTCTTTACAAAATCTGTAGCAATTTGCCACAAATTGGGGTGAGAAACCCGGTTTCTGGTCCTACAGCAGGGGTTAGAAACCGGGTTTCTGGTTCCTGGGCCCTAATACTGGACCCCCGGACTAGGCCGAAGTCGTAGTTTGTTTTTGAACCGTACCACGTCTAAAGCCTGGGGATTCCTGCCTACCCCAAAGGGCGACAGCGGGACATTCAAGTATCCCTCTAGACCATCAAAACAACTATCCCTAAAAGAAAAGAGATGATGCAATTTGGCTTACTTCTTTATTGTTCTGGCTTTCGGAATTCACCACTAAGCCAGATAGGTACGCTCTGCATTCTGATATTACTTGCCAGTTGTATAGGCTTGCGGATCAAGGCAGTAGTGACTTACTGTGCCGGAATTTCACCGAAGACGTGAATGCAACAACCACGCAGATGATTATTCTTAATCGCTTCTACTATTTTAACACTGTTGGCTTATATCCCCACGGATAAATCCGGGGGCTTTACGCCGATTCTTTGTAACAGTTCTTCTAACATCAGATTCTCTAACACCGAGTTGCCCACCTGTAACTGAGATTTGGCAGCCTCACTTAACTGTAACTGCCTGCGGGATTCCTGGTGAAAATCTTGCCCTTCCTCAAATCCACGGGCTTTTAATTTCTGCACTGCCAAGGTACAAGCTTCCGCCTTTAAATCCAGTTCGGGCATCAGTAATAATGAATTTTCAACCAACCAGCGACAAGCCTCGGGATCAACTTCCGCCAGTTCATAGGTTGCTTCTTTCAAGACTTCTTCGATCGCTTGAGGGGTGGGTAACACCTTCAAAAAGTTTTTCACTGCAATCACTAAAGCCGGATTCCTGGCCTTGAAAACATCTAGGGCTACTTCTGTATGTAGGCGTTCCTTCCGGTTATTTTTGACACTTTTTAAAGGAGACATTAATACCGTCCTTTCCTTTGCCCCACAGGGGTTAAGGGTTTGTAACATGGCTAATCGTTGGTTTTTTTATAAATGATCGGGTTTACCTTAAGTCAATCCTACTCTGGGAGAGAGCGAGGCGGCAGGAGACTGTTCACCTTTCAGGTGGTCTCCCCTGAACAAGTTTGAATTCCCGGAATGGCCTAAATCTTTAAAATTATGGGCTGCCGAGGAATTGATGACTGGTTGACCTACTGTGAACTCTACAAAAACAAAGTGAAGTATTTGTGAAGGTCACTGTCTCGCGCAAAGTTCAGTCAAGGGTTGGGGATTTATTGCGTTTTGTTAAAAATCCCTAACAATTCACCAGTAATTCACAATCTCTGATTAGGGTATAGGTCAATGACTGAATCAGCTCATTACTCCGGAACACCCCTTGATGGTCTGAATTTTACAGGAATTTTCCTTGGGACGGGTCGGATTTAGCTCAGTTGGTTGTTGGTTTCCATCTAATGCATGAATGGGGTGTCATAATTATGAGTTCTTGTCCTTGTTGTTCTTATCCACTCTTGCGCCATATTCGCCATAGCCAAGTTGATTGGTTTTGTCAACATTGTTGGCAATTCATGCCCGATTTTTCTACTCCCATGCGTTCCTCCCAGAGCCTGAGTCAATTCCACAATCAAGTAGACTTGGTGACAATTGAACCTGAATGGAATCGCGAACCCGATCACCATCCCCAGAGGGTTAGTTTATCCGACTCCCTGCGATTTAAGAATGCCAAGCCAACCCGGGAGAAAACTGGACTGTTGACCTCACAGAAAACTCAACCGTTGACCCAGGAGAAAACTCGACGGTTGGTCGGAATTCAGGAAATTTTATAAACTAGCGCATTGACAGATCCTTAAGGGTGGCGATCGCTTGAACGGTAAGGTTCCGTTGCATTAAATCAACATGGCCTTTTACAAAATTTATCGATAAAAAGCCAATATTTACTCACTCCATTGCAAAATTTTTCGCACATCATGGGCTAAATCTTCCGCCTTAAACGGCTTAAGAATTGCCCCCGCACCTCCTAATTCAATGAGTTCTTTTTGTTCCCGAATTTGAGCCTTAGCAGTTAACCAAATCGTCGGAATTTGTTCAGTAGTCGCATGGCTTTTTAATTCCCGAAATGTACTCGGACCATCCATTCCCGGCATCATCACATCCAGTAAAATGGCATCGGGTTGTTCGGATTGAGCTAACGCAATCCCGGACCGTCCGGAACTGGCGGTGATCACCTCCCATCCCGCCACCACTTCCAAGGAAAATTGAATGATTTCGCGTAAACCATCTTCATCATCAATGACTAAAATTCGTTTGTTCATGGTTGGTCTCCTCTGGAGAAGTTTCCGGGGTAATTTCAGGTAAGGTAAAATAAAAGGTACTGCCTTCATTGAGAACGCTTTCTACCCAAATTCTACCGCCATGTTGCTGGATGATACTGCGACAAATTGCCAATCCTAATCCGGTGCCTCCTTTTTTACGGGAATCGGAGGCATCAACTTGATGGAATCGTTCAAAAATACTTTCCATTTTATTTTCGGGAATGCCCCGACCTTGATCTTGAACCGCAAATAAAATCAGGGATGGCGAGGGGTCGGAATCAAGTTGTCCTAGATGGTTAGGCGCAAGGGTTCGCGCTTGTACGGAAATTCCAACTGTAGAAGCTGGGGGGGAAAATTTGATGGCATTGCTTAAGAGATTCGTGAGCACTTGAATGATGCGATCGCCATCAATCCATAATTCCAAATTGGGGTCACATTCCACCCCAAAATTGACCTCCGCTCGATTTGCCATAACTTGCATGGTTTCGATCGCCTTTTCAATCAAGTCCCGGGGGGAGTGCCGTTCCTTGATTAAGGCAATTTTGCCTGAAGTTAATCGTTCTAGATCTAGAATATCATTGACCAAGCGCACAAGGCGATCGGCACTTTCTGCGGCGATCGCCAACACCCGTTGCCCCTTCTCTCCCACGGGGTCAATCAACCCACTGGAAATCAAATTCAAGGCCCCATGAATCGAAGCTAAAGGGGTGCGAAGTTCATGACTGACCACAGAAATAAACTCATCCTTCATCCGTTCGATCGCATCGCGTTCCGTAATATCCTCGCCGATACTCAGGGTCCCAATTTCCACCCCACGCAAATCGTGCAACACTGTATTATTCCAAGCAATAATTTTCTCCTGTCCAGACCGGGTAACAATCACACTCTGAGGGTGGGAATAAAAATCTGGGGTTCGCAACTCCTCCAACACTTCCGAATGCCTCCGCTGTTGATGGGTAGGAATAAAAAGCTCAAACCAATCTTTACCCTGAATTTCTGAAAGAGCATACCCCACCAACTCCAGGAAAAACGGATTCGCATATTCGATCGCACCCCGGCGATCGAGTCCCACCACCGCTAACTGCACCGTTTCCAACAACCTGCGCCACCGTCGTTCCGATTCTCGTACCGTCGCTTCGATTTCCTTCTGTTTCGTGATGTCTCGGGCAATACTAGAGAACATCGTCACCGCCCCCTCGACGGATTTATGGGCGATAATCAACTCCGAAAGGGTAATTTCCACCTCATCGGGAGTCACCAGGGCGGTTTCCCCAATCCAAGTCCCCTGGGCGATCGCCGTGGAAATCCCCTCATTTTGAATAATTTCATTCGCCCACCCGGTATGAGACTGGAAAATCTGAAACGTTTCTAAAGGGTAGTCGAGTGGGATCCCGAGAATAGTCCGCGCCGCCTTGTTTAAATAAAAAACCGTCCCATCCACACTCGCCGACAGGATAAAATCCGGAGTTGCCTCCAGAATCTCAATTAACTTCGCCCGTTCAGCTTCTGCGCGTTTGCGATCGGTAATGTCGCGCAAACACAAGGTAAACACCTGTTCCCCGGCAATTTCCACCTCTGAAATAGAGACTTCCGCCGGAAACTCCGTCCCATCTTGGCGCAACCCAATAATTTCCCCAGACTGGTCCATCATTCGGGCGAGAGTGGCGGAACATCCCCCTCCACTCACCGCCGATTCCCCACCCAGATCTAAGCACAACGGCAATAATTTCTCCAGGGGTTGCCCCAGCAACTCGGTGGCACTATAACCAAAAATCCGCTCGGCGGCTTGATTAAATAGGGTAATCTGTTGATTGCTATCAATGGAGATAATCGCATCCCCAGCCAATTCCAGAATCGCCGCGATCCTGGCCCGGGACGAGTGCAGTTCCTCCCGGGCGCGTTTCCGGGAGGTGATATCTTGAATCTGAGCAATTAAATATAGAGGGCGTTCTCGGGAATCCCGGACTAGGGATGCGCTTAACTGAACCCAAACCACCTGTCCCTGTTTGTGGCAGTAGCGCTTCTCCGTCTGATAGGAGGGAATCTCCCCAGCGAGTAACGCCTGGAGGGACTGGAGGTCGGTCTGTCTATCCTCGGGATGGGTGACATCGTTAAATGTTTTTTCGAGCAATTCCGGTTCGTCATAGCCGAGAATCTCGCATAAGGCGCGATTAACTTTTAGCCACTGACCATCGGGGGCCACCAGTGCCATGCCAATGGTGGCATAGTCAAAGGCATTACGGAACCGCGCTTCACTGGAATGTAAGGCGGATAGGGCTTCGGTGCGATCGCTGACATCCAGGACCAGGGACAAGACGGAAATTAACTCGCCCGTTGGGGCGAACAGGGCGGAATAATACCATTCACAATCAATCACCCGTCCGTCTTTGGTGTAATTGCGATTGCAGCAGACCGTTCGAGGTTGTTGTCCAGAAATCAGCATATTTCGACGCTGGGTAACCGCTTCTAGGTCCGCTTCGTAAATCAAGGTACAGTCTATATCAGATTTGCCAAAGACTTCCTCCGCTTGCCAACCAAAGATTTTTTCAGCTTGGGGAGACCAATTTAAAATCCGCCATTCCCGGTTCCATTCGATGACCGCTAGGGGGGTATTTTCCACATGGAACTGCAATCGCTGATAGGCTCGTTGTAAGACTTGTTCAACACGCTGGCGGTGTTGGAGTTCGTTTTCTAGGCGTTCGTTGGCTTTGCGTAATTGCTCGGTGCGTGCTCTAACTTGGCTTTCGAGGTCCTGTTTGGCTTGTTGTAAGGCTTGTTGTGAGCGTTTGCGTTCGGTGGTGTCGCGGAAAAAAATCGAGAGTCCATCTTTGGCGGGGTAGATATAGTTTTCAAACCAGCAATCGTAGGGGGGATAATATTCTTCGAGGTAAATCGAGGTTTGTTGCTCTCGGGCTTGCTGGCAGGCTTGATAAAATTGGGGTTGGGTTACTTCAGGAAATTCGGTAGAGATTTTCTGGCCGATCAGGTCTTCCCGGCGTTTTTGCAGGAGTTGGGCAGCTTTTTGGTTGACGTAGGTGTACTGTCCTTGGGTGTCCAGGGCGATAAAGCCGTCGGTAATGCTTTCGAGGATGTTGGAGATTTGCTCTCCGGCGAGTTGGGCGGCGGTATGGGCGACTCGTTCGGTGGCGAGGAGTTGTTGGATTTGGAGTTCGGCCCGTTTGCGATCGGTGATATCCATGACGATGCCGATGGTTCCCTGGGGTTGGCCGCTGGGGTCCCAGAAGGCGTTGCCTCGGGTTTTGAGCCAGTGAATGGTGCGATCGCCCCATATAACGCGATATTCGAGTTCAAAGGGTTGCCCACTGTTGATGGCTTCTTCTACAGTTTCATAGACCAGGGTGCGGTCCTGGGGATGAATGCAGGCTTCAAAGGCGGTGTAGCTGCTGTCAAAGGTTTCGGGGTCGATGCCAAACAGGTGGAGGCATTCCAGGGAACAGATCACCCGGATGCGATCGCCTCCTTTGCTTTCGCCGCAAATTTCCCATTGCCAAGTTCCCATGTTGGACGCTTGCAGGGCGAGGCGCAATTTTTCTTCACTCCCTCGCAGGGCGGATTCGGCAGCGGTGTGCTCCTGCTGATGACGCAGGGCGATGATGCCGTAGGCGAGGTCATGGGTGAGATCAGTGAGTAACTGCACTTCGTCGGGGTCAAAGGCATCGGGTTGGGTGGCCCGCAAATTGAGGGTGCCCAATAGCTGTCCTTCATTGAGTAGGGGCAGGGCGATCGCTGAAGTATAATTCCCCTCCCAGGTGGGCAGTCGCCAGGCGGCACTCTCGGTCTCGGGATAGGGATGTTGACCTCTGCCCACTCCCCCGGTTTGCATCAGGGGGACAAGGGATGCTAATCCGGATTCGGACAGGATGATTTGGCCGGACTGGACTGATTCTTCTAGGTTCTCTCCCGCTTGGGCCACGGGGATGATCCGTGTTGGGTCATCTTCGGCGACATATCCCACCCAGGCGGATTCATACCCCCCGATGGCGGTCATCATTTCGCAGATTTGCTGCAAAACGTCGAGTTCTTGTTTGCCGTGAATAATGATGTGATTGCCTGCGCTGAGGGCGCTGAGGGCGCGTTTTTGCTGGCGCAATTGGGTTTCGATGGTCACCCGTTGGTCAATATTGACCAAGGTGCCAACGGCCCGGACTGTTTCGTGGCGATCGCTGTAGAAAAATTTACCTTGGCTTTCGATCCAATGGGTACTGCGATCGGGCCATATAACGCGGAATTTCAGGCGGTAATTCCCACAACCTTCGTGCGCTTTGTCCAGGGTTTCGGTAATTGCATTTCGGTCATCGGGATGAATACAGGCGAGGAACTCAGCAAAACTGCCGTTAAAGCTGCCGGAATCTCGACCCCATAACAGTTCATAACCGGGGGTTCCAGTGATGCGATCGCCGGGAATATCCCATTCACAAATTGCCATTTGTGCCACATCCAACGCCAACCTCAGCCATTCCTCTGGGTTCCGCAACCCCTCGGTTCCATCGTCGGCAGGTCCGTCATCTGCCTCTTCGCTTCTAGGATTGGATTTTGGTCTGTGCATCTCCTGCAATCGGAGTTTTGCCCGGTTCAGTTTTTGGCCCCGTTCTTCAATTTCGCGGATTAACTCTTGCCTCGATTGGTTAGCCCAAATTTTATGACTCATCTTTCCATCCATATATTCAGCAACCGACGACTTCCCCCGAATGGGTTCCTCTCTCACACCGTTTCTTGTGAGGCAGGTCCTATGGATTTTTCGTTCCGTTCTCCTGCGCTGTCGGGTGGTCCCTAGCACTCAGGGTCTCTCCTTACAGAGAATCGAGTTCAGGTTTTTCTCGATACTCGGGTTGGTTTTTGGGCCGAAAATTGCCAGAGGTTCTCCTCCGTCATTAAATCCATATATTAGCCAACTTCGCCTCCTCCTGAAGAAGTGCGAACCGTTTATGCCTGGGGTTGATATCCTCTATGCTTCCTCTGGGCAACCAACAAGGGGTTTGGAACTTGTACTAAATCCAGTTCGTTGGCTCGGTCCACTTTGTAACAGTTGAATGGGATTGGCTTAGGCAACTAATTCTAAGAATCACCCGATGAATTTGTACGTTAAAATGGCCTTGAATTGGAAAATTTCAACCATCCCTGACCCATTAATTCTCCAGATGTCGGCAAGTTTGACAATAAAAGAACTGTTTGAAAAAAGTCATAAGCACAGGATTTTGCTGCTAATTTCCAGGATTTTATCGGATATTTTATTTCTTAAAAACTCCTCAGTTTACCTAATTCAACCGAGGTGAACTTAAAATTTTCTGATGTTTTTTAATTATACCCTTACTGGCCCATTTAAAAGATAATTCACAAAAATTTACATCCTCAGACAGAGAATTCTCTATTCCCCGGAAGGATTCCTCAAGCTTTCTGCGGTCCTGACCCAGGATTATCCCTGTATTTCCTGGCGAAATCCCTAGTAATAAGGGGAGGGTCTTTTCCCCGGTTCCCCTTCGAGAAATTGCCTAATTTTCCCGATTCAGCCCCTTAAAAAGCGCTCTATAATAGAGCTAAAGCCTTTCCCTTGTAAAAACTCTCTTAAAAAACTGTGTTAGAAGTCATAGAACTCTATAAAAATTTACCCATTCCTCCGCAAAAGCCGAACAAAAAATCACCCCCATCAAAACGCGATCGTCCCAATCGCATCTCCAAAATTGCGATTCCTCCGTTATCTTTAACCCTGCGACTGGCACGGTTGCTATCTGGTAGCTTCACGCTGGTGTTGATTGGGACTATCTCCCTCACTCTCGGGGCGATCGTTGCGGTATTCGATGCTAAAGTTACGGATACAGTCCCGGACTGGCGACAGCCTTTGGTCCAAACCGATTCCCCGTTGCCTTCCCCTCGATTGTCTCGAACGCTTAACCTTTTGGTTCTGGGGATTGAGGGGGGTATCTCTCCTGTAACTGGCAGTCAATCTAGTTTACCGAAACCGGCTGAAACCCTCTGGTTAATGCGGTTTGACCCGGTTCAAAAGGCTGTGAGTGTGTTGTTGATTCCTCCTCAAACTCGGGTGGAAATCCCCGATCGCGGACGCAATCCGATCGCCAGTGCCCACAGCATTGGCGGGGTTACCCTCACCTCCCAAGTCCTCAGTCAAACCCTTAACGCTATCCCCATTGACCGTTATATTCGCACTGATGCTGCTACGTTTCTCCGCTTCATCGACTTGCTGGGTGGGGTAGAATTATTCGTGCCTGAGTCCATCTCCTATCAGGATTCCACCCAAGGGATTGCCGTTAACTTACAACCGGGGTGGCAAACCCTCAAAGGGGAAGAAACCCTCGGTTTTGCTCGTTTCCAAAAAAACGAAGCCGATCGCAGTGGCATCCACCGACAGCAAATGATTCTGCAATCGGTCGGCGATCGCCTTGCCAGTCCCACCCTCGGGTCCCAATTGCCGCGCATCGTGCAACTGATGCACGAATATATCGATACCAATCTCACCCGCGAAGAACTCTTCGGGTTAGTTACCCTCCTCCAACAGCGATCGCCCGATGGGTTAAAAATGGTCCTACTCCCGGGAGAATTTACCACCACGCGATCGGTCCCCACTCCCTATTGGAATATCGATACCACCGGACGCGATCGGGTCATGTACCACTATTTTGACCAGGAACTCAACCCCGGAACCCAACGCGATCGCGCCATCACACCTAAATCTCCCAAAACCCTAAAAATTGCCCTACAAAATGCTTCCGGCAATCCCTTAATTCTGGGTCAAATCTTGGCCGAATTAAAATCCCGGGGATATCGAAATGTTTACACAATCTCCGACTGGCCCGACCCCCAACGCCATACCCAAATTATCATCCAAACCGGAGATATTCCTGCCGCCACTACTCTACAAACTATTTTACCAACTGCCCAAATTCAATCCAGTTCTCTAGGCGACCTAGAATCAGAAATCACCCTCAAAATTGGAGAAGATGCCATTAATTTTAAAGACTTATATTGGGCAAAATAAAATTAAATTTAGGGAGTTACAAAAGTCAAAAAACCATGTTAAAACGTCTCTTTATCCTGACAATGGCCGTCCTCCTAGCCTGTCTCTGGATTCTCCTCGCCGCAAAAGAAGCGATTGGATTCACCTTCAATATCACGACTCCTGTCATTTCTTAAGAGGGTCAGGACTAGCCCTGTCCAGGTGTATTTATAGTAGGGGCGCAATGCGCAGGCCCCTACGTGAAACGTCTTAAGAGCCAACTTGATTGACAGAAAATTTTACGGAAAACAAACCCCAAAAGGTCAACAAGTTGTGACATTTAACCCTTGAAAAAACCCACATTTATCCCGATTAGGCAGTATTTCTCCAAGTTTGGGAGAGTGAAGTAAACGAGGTGAAAACATCCCAGTTTAGAATATCTTGTAATAAGGATTGATAACCTGTTACATTGGGATGGAGACCATCATCGCATAAATGCGCTTGCCTCCAGGCTTCACCGCGATCGCGCCATAACTCAAATAAGTCTAAATAGGGAATTTGCCTCTGTTCGCACCCTTGTCTCGTTACTTCCTTGTAGCGATATTGGTCCGCATGGTTAAAATAAAGGCAATCTGAAAAAGGCATCCGAGTCTCATTTACCGGGACCATGCCAACGAAAAAGACGGGACAGAGGGCTTGGGCGCAATCCAGAAGTTGGGCAATCTCTGTGGTAAAGGTGTTAAAGTCAGTGAAATTGCGTCCATTGGGACGTCCCATGCGGGCGGAATCATTCACTCCCACGGAGAGAATGATGGCATCGGGGAGGCGATTTTTCAGTTCTCCCCGATAGCGAAACTCGTTTTCGAGTCGTTCCAAGACTAGGCAAACGCGATCGCCTCGGACGCCAAGATTGTACAGTACATGACCCGCGCTTGAAGGCTCCATCCACTCCCGTCTCAGTCGTTCGACCCAACCCCCTCCGACGGGATCGCCAAATCCATAAACGAGACTGTCTCCAAGGGCTACTATTTTCAGAGGATGCACGGTTGCGCGATAGGAACGGTTAGAAGATGCGGCTAAAACTTGCATTATGGGATGGGACCTCGTACTTATAAAATCTTAACACAGCGATAACAATCTACATCATTGGCTACAATTAACATAATTACCTAAAGGTACAGAAAGATGAATAGTGGATCGGGCAATCCAGAAAAAAGTAAGCGTTCTAGCTTCAATACAACAGACAAAATCGAAAGTTTTTCCCGGCGAGCATTGTTTGTCCCCCACAAACGGGCGACTATCGATACAGAGCATTTGATGCGCCGCGCGGAGGACCTGGTGAGTGCCGCCTCAAATCGCTATCGGATTACCGTCCAAGTCGCTAATCGTGCCAAGCGTCGCCGCTATGAAGATTTTGACAGCATGGAAGAACCGACAATGAAACCCGTGATTCGGGCGATCGTCGAAATGTCCGATGAACTGGCGCAACCGGAAATCATCGGCGATTAATTAACGGTTTGGAGGGGAAATTGGGTTCTGTGGCAGGAAGACGAACGATGATGCAATGGCAGCGCAAAGGGCAAGCGATCGCCTGGGTGTTGATTGGGTTAACTTTAGGTCTGTCTTTAGGAATACCTCTGCATAGAGATTTCCTGGAAACTTTGCCCAGGGCGACTGCCCAAGAGGTTTCACCCCCTCAACGCCGACAACGGTTAGACCCCCGGCAACTGTGGCGGCAAGTCTATGAACGCCTGCCCGATTTCCCCTTAGAAAATAATTACATCAGCACTCAGACAGGAGAGGTGGACCCAGATAACACCTTGGCAAATCGGTTGATTTCCTATCACCTTTATGTCAAAAATCGTCTGCCGATGTTTCGTCTGGATTGGAAACTGACCCTCGCGGACTATCTGGGCGTTTTTGAGGAACTAGACGAGAGTGTCTATCCCGGGAATGGGTTGTTGCAAGAGAATCCTCTGGCAGGCGATCGCGAAATCCTTTCCCAACTCAACCGCCAACAACGGGAGGAGTTAATTGAGGTTCTCGTCACCCTGTTTAATCCCAACTACTACAACATCCAAGGGCCAACCCCAGGGACAACTCCCGGGGCAACTCCCTCATCCCCCAGAACTCCCGCAGGACCTCCACCCTTGCCGCAATCGGGGGATGCGGATTTATTGAGATTGTAGAGGATGGGTGGGTTGATGTCTCCTGAAACAGTTCCTAATGCAGAACGACGGATTAAAAGTGGTGCCGGATGGCGGATCGGCTGGGACCCTCAAGGGGAACTCTATCCGGGTTTAGTCGGGGGAGATGACTGGGCGATCGAACTCACCGAGGGCGAGTTCAATGACTTTTGCCGATTATTGGCGCAATTGGCAACGACGATGACGCAAATGGCATCGGAGTTGATGGACTCAGAACGGATAACCTGTGAAGCGGAAAGCGATGTCTTGTGGATGGAGGTGGAAGGCTATCCCCATGCCTACCTTCTTCATGTTATCCTCAGTACAGGACGGCGCTGCGAGTTCAGTTGGCCTGCGGAGGCAGTCCCCGGACTGGTCGAGGCGGCAAGGGTGTTAAAAATTTTTTAATTTCCCTCTTGCGTCCAGAAAAAGCTTATGCTAAGATAGTAAAGCGTCGTCGGGGCGTAGCGCAGCTTGGTAGCGCACTACCTTGGGGTGGTAGGGGTCGTGGGTTCGAATCCCGCCGCTCCGACTTGAGAACACTAGAGCCGAGTTCCGGTTTTAGAAAATCAACAGCATAAAAAGAACGTCGAGTCTTCTACAGATTAGAGATTCGGCTTTCTTTTTTTGGGCGATCGCCCCCCAGTGCAAGAGCAAAAAAATTAGAGAGTATTCTCAAAAAAAAATTATTACCGCTTCGGCCTAAATAAATCTTCCTTGTTTTGGTTGAGATTATCCCACAGCCGCTTAATTTCTTTAGAACTTTCAAATCTCGACAGTTCTCCTTTCATTTCTAATTCTCGTATAGCCGAAACTTTTTGACCAAACTCTCGTAAATTAGCCTGACTAACCATTAGTTCGGGAAGAAAGTTAGACTCAACAACCGGATGGCTAGATTCTGCATAGGGCAATTCTTCTCGATGTTCAGAAGTTGTACTCATAACCTCCTTAATGGGTTAAATCAGGGGGTGGGGTGATTCGCGTCTGAAATTGATAAGTTGTAGAATGAATTCAGTCTCGGCAGTTGCGGCGATCGCGCCGCTTGATGAACGCAACAGTGTCTCGGCAGGGATTGAAATTCTATCTTGGGTGACATCAACCCTAGGGTATCTAACGGGGTTGATTCTTGATCGTAGAAACAGGAATAACGGGTTTTCATCATCACTAAACAAAATAGATTGAGAAAGAGGTAAGGATTGTAACGGTGAACTTAGAGCCAAAAAATTAGGCTTAAAAAGCTAGACCCAACCTTTTTACAAAAATTTATGGGTCTGCTTTTGGTTTATTATTTTCCTACACTATCCTGTTTCAGGGTAATCTTTCTTCTACCGAAAGGATGGTCTTGGTTGTAACGCAGCATTGTCAGAATAACTACAGTTAGCCCTCGGTTGCTCCGACTGCCAGACTCGACTGAGTGAACCGGAGAGGGTACAAAATAGGGGAAAATGGCTCAAACTGTTACATAACAAGGGGAAAATAGCGGTGGATTCTGACATCCCGATGATTCGGCGAGCATCGGGGATGGAGAGAGCAAAACGAGGAATACTAGGGCCTTTGAGATCCGGAAGCATCTCAGCACAATAAAATAGGAAAGAGAAATACGACGGGAGGTTAGCGCGAAGATGGTCAGAGAAATTTGGCAAAGCCTGAGAGGGTTATTGGGAGAAGAACGCAGCAGTCCAGAACTCCAAGAACCCGAAGGACCCGCTTCGTCACTGCCGCCCCTGGAAGATGAGGATTATGAATTGCTCTTTACCCAGATTGCGGAAGGGTTGCGCCTGGGTTGGGACCGCGATCGCGTCCAAGAGTTTTTAGGGGCGCTCAGTTGGCGTGGGGATCTTCAGTTGTGGGCGGATTGGTTACGACGCTTTGGCGATCGCCTCCAAGCTCAGGAAAATCCGAACCCTGAATGTGGGGTGCGTCTCGTCCAGTTGGGACGCCTAGGCTGTGGAGAATTCAGTCAAGTGGCCCTGAACATCGGGACGGGGTTAGTTCAGCGCCAAATGCCTGCCCCTGTGCCACCCCCAGCGGCCCCCACCCCGCCCCAAAATGCCCAAGATTGGTTTGGGGAAGGAAATACCAAACTGAATGCGGGAGATTGGACGGGGGCGATCGCCGCCTATCGCGAAGCGGTGAAACTCAAACCCGATTATTTGGAAGGCTGGAGTAATTTGGGGGCAGTTCTGTTTTATTCTCAACAGTATGCAGAAGCTTTGGAAGTGTTCGATCGCGCCTTGGCCCTGCAAAGTGAAAATGCCAGTTTATGGTTTAATCGCGGCTTTACTCTCTCCTTATTAGAGCGTCCCGCTGAGGCGATCAATGCTTATGAAAAAGCCCTGCAACTTCAACCAGATTTGGTGGTAGCATGGCAAAATCGGGGGGTTGATTTGATGCAGTTGGAACAGCATCAAGAGGCGGTTCGCTGTTTTGAGCAGGCGATACAACTTAAGCCCGATTTTGGCGAAGCCTGGAATAGTCGCGGGAATGCGTTATTCAAATTAACCCGCTATGAAGATGCAGTTACCAGTTACGATCGCGCTATTGAATTGCAAAGTGATCGGGCTGACGCCTGGTTTAATCGGGGATTGGCTTTAGCTGCCAATAGTCAACCCTCTGAGGCGATCGCCTCGTTTGATCGGGTGATTTCTCTGCAACCCAATAACTTTGAAGTTTGGGTAAATCGCGGTTTAACCTTGATGAGCAGCCAACGATTTTTAGAGGCGATCGCCTCCTTTGATCGGGCGATCGAAATCAATCCCAGCGACTCCAATGCGATCGCCTATCGACAACAAGCCCAGGACCACCTCGAACAAACCGCTTCTTAACCCCAGATTGAAGGAGGCGAAAGGTTGATTTTCCCCGCCTCCTGTGATGCATCTTCCCCCAAAATCAACCAGGGACGACTCCGGGTCATAATTTTTCTCAATTACCCTAACTTTTCGGACCTTGATAATGGCAAGCATTGATAAAACCTATGCTACTTTCTTGCATTGTTAGTCCATTAGGCGGTAAGAATAAGAAATCAATCTCATCCTGAAAAAAAAGGATTTTATCATGACTATTTGGGTAAACGAACAAATCGATCCATCGGGACTGATTTATGCTTGCATTGCCTGCTGTGATGAAACCCAAGCACAATCCTGTCACGACTCCTTTCTAAAAAACCTCACCGACGAACAAAAAACCAGAGGTTGGAGTGTCAAAATGCGAACGGTAGACACCTGGGAAGAAGTCCCCGTGAGTGCCTTGAAATTGGCATGAGGTTGGGGGAGATTGGGGAGATGTTCAATGTCGCGACGGCAGTCGTTCCTCCCCATCCTCCCCATCTCCCCAATCCCCCTACTCCCAAATCGGCGGTGGCTTACGAATACGAGGTAATTTCAACTTAAGAGGACTGAGGATTTGGTTGAGGAGGCGGAGTTGTTCCGTAGTTCCCATGCAGATTAGGGTATCTCCCACCATCAAAACGGTATCGGCGGTGGGTCCTCCAATCAGATGTCCATCGGCGCGGCGAATAGCGAGGACCAGTGCACCGGAGTGCGATCGCAGTTTGGCATCGTGCAAACTGTCTCCGACTAAGGGACAACTCTCGGAATCAATCAAAAACTCTTCTAAATAAAAAGTGCGATCGGCCCCAGCAATAATCCCATCCACAAAATCCATCACCTGGGGTCGCAACGCTGCTGCTGCCATCCGCCGACCCCCAGTAATATAAGGAGAAACCACCGCATCGGCACCACTGCGCTGTAATTTTTGCACCGCTTCCTCACTATTAGCGCGGGAAATGGCTCGAATTTTGGGGTTTAATGTCTTGGCAGAAATTAACGTATAGAGATTTTCCGCATCCGACGGCATCGCCGTCACCAAACAGATTGCTCGTTCAATGCCCACCTCTAACAAAGTTGCATCCACCGTAGCATCCCCTTGAATGGCAATATACCCCAGTTGCTGCGCCTGTTGAACCACCTCAGCATTCGCGTCAATCACCAAGAAGGGAATGTTTTCGGCGTTGAACTCATAGGCAATCTGCCGACCCGTGCGACCAAATCCACAAATAATGTAATGTTCAGATAATGTCTCTATCAAGCGTCGTTGTCTTCTACTTTTGAGTTCATCTTGGAAATATCCTTCAATGATAGCGTCTGTAAAGCGGTTGACGATATACCCAATGCTCACCAATCCCATTGCAATTAAGGAAATGGTAAATAAGCGCCCGCGATCGCCTAAGGGTTGAACTTCCATAAATCCCACCGTAGACAGGGTAATCGCCGTCATATAGACGCTATCTATCCATCGCCATCCCTCCACCAGTCGATACCAGAGGATCCCGATTAACATGACGGAGACGAGGGCGAGTACACCCCCGATTAATTCTCGCCGAATCCGTCGATATTTTTGATTGATTTCGGTGCTTAACTGAATAAATTGATTTGAATTCACAGAATTAACCGCATTTTCTATAACTAAACTAAGGGATGAAGTTGGGATCAAGGGTGAGCATTGACAACCTAGGCCCATCCGGATCATGCTACAGAGGAATCACATTCCAACTGGAGAGATAGACTGATGTACATTATTATCGGTGGCGCAGGGTTACTGGGACTCAACTTAGCGGAAAGATTGATAGAACTCGGACATACGATCGCCCTGATAGATGTTGACCCAACTGCCTGTCATTATGCCCGTGAACAACTCGGGGTGATGGCCTTTGAAGGCAGTACGGTGAGTACAGAGTTGCTCTTAGAAGCGGGGATTCGGAAAGCGGATGCCGTGGCCGCAATGTTGCGGAATGATGCTTTAAATTTAGCGATGGTTGCCCTGGCTAAATATTATGGGGTTTCGGAAATTTTAGTCCGAATGCGCCATCGGGATTTTGAACAACCTTATCGGATTGCGGGGGCTACCCATATTATCAGTACAGTGGAACTGGCGGTGACCACAATGGCGAATGCGATCGAGTATCCGGAAGTGGAATCGATGATGCATTTTGAACAAGGGCAAATTGAAGTGCTCAAACTTTCGATTCCCGATAATTCCCAGGCGATCGGGCGGAGTTTGGCCGAGATTGCCCGCGACCCCCGCTTTCCCCAAGGTTCTCTGATTATTGGTTATCAACCTTATCCCCATAGTGATTTAGTCATTCCCAACGGGAGTACGGTGATTGAACTGCACTCGACCATCCTGATTGTAACCAAACAAAATTGTTTACACAAAATGATTGACTTCATGAAAGGCTCTATTTAGTCATCTTCTAACTTCAATAATTGTTGGTCTAAATGATTTACCTTTTTTTGAACGATTTCTTCCGACAAAATTTGCTTGCGGAGGGCGTCATTTAAAGCACTTTTTTCTGCCATCAATACTTGCCGCCAGACCGCATCTAATTTTCCGCGATCGCCCCCATCTTCATCCTCAGACCGAATATTATAAATATCCCGCAATTGTTTCTCAGCCCCGGCAATTTTTACCTGATAAGAAGCCCGCATTTCCTCATAAATTGATTTGGGTAAAACCCCCGATTTGAGGAGATTGCTTAACTCTTCTTGCGCCGCTTTAGCCGCCATTAATTGCGCTTGTAATTCTTGAATTCTCTGGCGAAATGGTGAAATATCTTGAATATTCAACCGCTTAACCAACCCGGGTAAACTTAGTCCCTGTCCCACCAAAGAGAGTAAAACCGTCCCAAACAACAGGGCAATTAATTGGGACCTTCCCTCCAAGGTTGCTGGCAATGTTAAAGCCATCGCCATTGACAAAGACCCTTTAATATTTCCCAAAAATAAAACGTGCTTCCACCGCAGGGGAATGGGACGGTCAAACCATTGAAGTAGCGCTAATAACGGATAAACAGACAATAGTCGCCCAATTTGATAAGCTAAAATGGCTAACAGAACGGCGGGCAAAGTATTCCATAAAGTTAGGGGATTTATTTCTAAACCAATCAGCAAAAAAATAAACGTATTCACCCCAAATCCAGCATATTCCCAGAAACTATATAAAGCAATCCGATTCGAGGCTGAAGCGGTCTGTTTTATCCCAATATTCCCCACTAACAAGCCAGCAACCACAACCCCAACTACCCCAGATACTCCAAGTAACTGACCCAATTGAAACGTCCCCAAAGCTACAGCAACGCTGAGTAAAATACTGGTCAAACCATCATCATAACGGGACAACAATCCGCTACTTAAATAGCCCACCATTAACCCAATTATTGTGCCGCCCACGATGACAATAAAGAGTTGTTGAAGTCCATTAATGAAGGAAAAACTTCCCATGATTTGAACGTTCACCAAGAGGCTGAATATCACTAAGGCGACCCCATCATTAAACAGACTCTCTCCATTGACAATGGTCGATAACCGACTGGGAACCGAAACCTCTTTAAATACTGCAATGACTGACACGGTATCAGTGACGGCTAAAATCACGCCTACTAATAAGGCGGGAATCCAGTCTAATCCTAATCCGAATTTAATCAGCAGTCCGGTGACTCCAAAAGAAATAATCAGTCCCGGACCGGCTAACAATGAAATGGGAACGATTGTGCTGCGTAACCGACTAATATCGGTATTAATGGCCGCTTCAAAGATTAAAATGGGCAAGAAGAGGTTTAAAATTAGAGAAGAATCTAGCCCAATGTTTCCCGGTAAAAATTCCGTAATGGCTAAACCGGCCAAGACCAAACCTGTGACGTAGGGAATTTTAAATCGCCGGGAAAAAATTGCGACAAAAGTAGCAACTAACAACAGAATAATCAGGACGATCGCTAATTCCTCTACTCGTCCAGATTGAACGGATGTCCCCGATTCTATTTGGGAAAGAAGACGTGGAAAAGGGGTGCTGCTAGTCATTAATCCCATCACGATTTGAATGAAATTTACGGACAATTGGGCGAAGGTTACGAACGCGACAAAAACCCTGATGGAAACTTAGAGTTTGGGGTCTTGAATACTCTACCATACCCCTGAAAACTCCTCCGATGGTGAGGAATCATCCGTGACGAGGGTTAATGGATGGATGGATTCTCAGACAAAGGGACCAAAGGTGGGTCCATCTTGATGTTATGGACCGATCGCACCCCAGTCTCTGCCCCGGGAGTCATGGAACCCTGACATTTCCCTGCCCTTCGTGATTTCCCCCACCCACAGGGACCCACCGTAATCTCACGGATTGCCCAGGCGATCGTTAAATTGTTGAAAAATATTGCTGAATCACCAACCCTAGGGATGCGGTTGATTCCTGATGACCGTTCCCGCCTTCCTTGTTCGATTCTCTCCGACTTTTCTTTCCCCGATTACCTATAATAGGACGGCATATTTCCCCATTATAAAAATAACAGAAATCCCCGGAAAAGTCAAGCCCATTTTGAGGAATTTTGGTAAAATCCGGTTCCCCAATTGAGTCGGTCCAAGGGCGGAAAAGTTCACTCTTCTTAACCGCAAAAGGACGAGGAATTAGCTAGGATAAAATATGATTCTAGGCGGGTCGTAGCCAACCCGCGTAAAAACTCAGGAAAATTAGGAGAAAGTAGTGAGTCCAGAAACCCTCATTTCCCAGCCCAACCTTGAAACGAACCCGTCTGTTTTTGACCCTGCCGAATTTGATGCAGCGGTGATGACCACCTACGGACGCTTTCCCCTGGCCCTAGAACGGGGTCAGGGATGCCGTGTTTGGGATACCGAAGGGCGAGCATACCTGGATTTTGTAGCGGGGATTGCCACCTGTACCCTCGGGCACGCACATCCGGCAATGGTCAAAGCGGTGACGGAACAAATCCAAAAACTGCATCATGTTTCTAACTTGTATTATATTCCCGAACAGGGAGCGTTAGCCCAATGGTTGGTAGATCATTCCTGTGCCGATCGCGTGTTTTTCTGTAACTCTGGTGCAGAAGCGAATGAAGGTGCCATCAAACTCGCACGCAAATACGCTCACACCGTATTAAATATCGATGACCCGGTGATTTTAACCGCCCATGCCAGTTTCCACGGACGCACCCTCGCCACCATTACCGCCACGGGTCAACCCAAATACCAGAAGAATTTCGACCCCCTAGTACCCGGGTTTGCTTATGTGCCGTTTAATGATATTGATGCACTCAAAGCCGCGATCGCCCAATTGGATGGGGGAGAAAAACGCCGAGTGGCAGCCATTCTCCTCGAACCGCTACAGGGAGAAGGCGGAGTCCGTCCCGGGGATGTGAGTTACTTCCATGCCGTCCGACAAATTTGCGATGATTTAGGCATTTTGCTGATTTTAGACGAAGTACAGGTAGGAATGGGCCGGTCTGGGAAGCTGTGGGGATATGAAAACCTAGGCATCGAACCGGATATCTTTACCTCAGCCAAAGGTTTAGGCGGTGGAATCCCGATTGGGGCAACATTATGTAAATCCAGTTGTAATATCTTCCAACCGGGGGATCATGCCAGTACATACGGTGGCAATCCCTTCGCCTGTGGGGTGGCCCTCACGGTCTGTCAAACTCTGGAACAGGATAATTTGTTAGCCAATGCCGCACAACGGGGGGAACAATTACGCCAGGGATTAGAGGCGATCGCCACTCAATATCCCAATCTAATTGCCGAAGTGCGCGGTTGGGGACTGATTAATGGTCTGGAGTTGTCTGCCGAAACGGAAATGACTGCGATTGAGATTGTCAAAGCAGCAATGGCAGCGGGATTATTACTGGTTCCGGCAGGACCAAAAGTGGTGCGGTTTGTGCCGCCTTTGATTGTTACCGAGTCGGAGGTGGATGAAGCATTAGCAACGATTAGCAAGGCGATCGCGCAATTGAGCGCTTAATTCTAACCCCGGATTGGATTGAGCGCGATCGCACACCCGGTTTCCCGACTGAAACCGGGTTTTAAGGGTTGCTATTGCAACGGATTGGGTTAAATGTCAAGGGTGAAATTGGGGATTTTAACCCATTGCTGGTCACCACAGAGTCAAAATCCTATACAATTAATCCAGAAAGAGTCGTTTGCCTCTCAATCCTATGCCTAAATCGGTATTATTAAGTCATCATGGGTCACGAGTCTGTCCAAGACAGGGATAAAAAACCCGATCGCCAAATTACTGCGCCCTCTGTTCCGGTCGCCGATGCATCATTGAAGACTCAGACCAAGGCGGGGAGGACCCCGTTAGAACGAGTGGGCTTTATTCCCCCCTGGGTGAGCTTTATCCTAGTTATAGCTGCGATCGCCATTGGGGGATATTCGATTTACACGTTATTACAGACCCGACCTGTGACTCCCGAAAGCGGAACGCCGACCCCGATTGACACGCCGACCCCTCTGCAATATGTGAGTGCTTTGGGACGAGTAGAACCCAGTTCCCAAGTGATTCAAGTCTCTGCACCCAACGCCATGCAGGGAGACCGATTGGGACAATTATTAGTTGAGGAAGGCGATCGCGTGCGTGCAGGTCAAACGATCGCTATTTTAGACAGTCGCGATCGCCTCGTCGCACAACTGGAACAAGCCAAGCAACAGGTGAAAATCGCCCAAGCTAAATTAGAACAAGTCAAAGCCGGGGCCAAAAGTGGGGATATTACTGCCCAAGAAGCAGCGATCGCCCGATTACAGGCCCAGATTCCCCGGGACCTGGCGGTTCAGGATGCCACTATCGCTCGTCTTCGTGCTCAGGTGGAAGGGGATTTGGCGGCACAAGACGCGACCATTGACCGTTTTAGCGCCCAATTAGAGGGGAATGTCACCGCTAAGGAAGCGGGGATTTCTCGGTTACAGGCGGAACTCCAAGGTCAGATTCTGACTCAAGAGGCGACGATCGCCCGATTACAAGCGGAACTCACGGGTCAAAGGGCCGCCCAACAAGCGACGATTTCTCGTTTAGAAGCTCAGATTCAAGGCGATCGCACCGCACAACAAGCCACAATTGCCCGCTTGCAAGCAGAACGCGATGAGAGACTCGCCGCACAACAAGCTATCATTTTACAATTGCAGGCGAAACTACAAAATGCGGGGATAGAGTTCCGACGCTATGAGCAACTTTACCAAGAAGGCGGGATTAGTGCCTCAGTTTATGATACAAAACGCCTAGATGTGGAAGTCGCGCTGCAAGAGGTGAAAGCGGCGAATGCGAGACTGGAAGAGATCGATCGCACCAGTCGTCAGCAACAATTAGAAGCGATCGCCACTTTAGAGAAAATTAACGAAACTGGGGTGAAACTTCTGGAGGAAGCCCGGGCCACTCTCACTAAAATTGAGGGAACTGTGGGTAAGCAAATTGAAGAAGCCAGGACCAATCTGCAACGAGTCCAGGCCACGGCTGCGGAACAATTACAGGAAGAACAAGCGGTATTAAATCAACTGGATCGCACGGGTCAAGCGGAACTGAGTGAGGCCGAAGTTAAGCAGGAACAACTTCAAAAAGTGGGTCGGGAACAACTCAATGAGGCGATCGTCACTCGCGATCGGATTCGGGCAACGGGGGAACAGCAAATCCAGGAAGCACAATCAATTTTAGAGAGTATTTCAGAAGTGCGGACTGTGGATGTGCAACTGGCAGAGGCGGAGGTGGATAGTGCGATCGCCGCAGAAGCAGAAGCCCTGGCGCGTTTGGATGAAGCCTACGTGCGCTCACCCATTGACGGTCAAGCCATCGCCATTCACACCCGACCCGGGGAAAGTATTGCTCAAGATCAAGGTATCATGGCGATCGGTCAAACTGAGCGAATGTTAGTCGTTGCTGAGGTTTATGAAACCGATATTCGCTATGTGCGCTTGGGTCAACGGGCGGCAATTACCAGTCAGGCGGTGGATGGAGAATTGTTGGGGACCGTGGATCGCATCGGGTTACAAATCGGCAAAAAAGATGTTCTGGATACGGACCCGACTGCGGATACCGATGCCCGAGTAGTGGAAGTGAAAATTCGCCTCGACCCCCAGGACAGTCAACGGGTTTCCGGGTTAACGAATTTACAAGTGGAGGTGATTATTGCCACAATGTCATCGCCAACGGTTCCCAGCAGCCCTGACGGTCCCGTAGATTCACCCGTAACCACTCCTGAGTAAATTGGCACTATCATGATGTTCCGAAAAATTCCTTTAGCTTGGTTACAATTGTCTCGGGAAAAAAGCCGCCTGTTTGTGGCGATCGCCGGGATTGCTTTTGCGGATATTTTGATGTTTATGCAGTTGGGATTTCGAGATGCGCTGTTTGATAGTTCGACTCGATTGCACCAGAGTTTGACGGGAGATATTGTGTTGATAAGTCCGCGATCGCAAGCGTTGATTTCCATGCAGTCTTTTTCCCGACGCCGCCTCTACCAAACCTTGGCGGTCCCCGAAGTGCAATCGGTCAGTCCTTTATATCTGGCGATCGGGACTTGGAAAAATCCTGTGAATAAAAGCGATCGCTCGATTTTAGTGTTGGGGATTGACCCGACTAAATCAGCGTTTAATCTGCCCGATGTTAATGCGAACCTCGATGAAATTAAGCGCTTAGATATTGGGCTATTTGACCGCGATGCTCGTCCAGAATTTGGGCCAATTCCTCAACTTTTGAAACAAGGTGAAAGGGTGAGAACTGAAGTGGGTGGGCGGAGAATTGAAGTCCGGGGATTGTTTAGTTTGGGCGCTTCTTTTGGGGCTGATGGGAGTTTTATTACCAGTGAATTAACGTTTTTAAGATTGTTTAAACGGCGGAAAATTAGTGAGGTGGATGTGGGGTTAATTCATCTAAAACCCGGGGCGAATGTGGAAGAGGCGATCGCCGAGATTCAGTCTCGGTTACCCCAGGATGTGCTTGTTCTGAGTCATCAAGGGTTTATTGAGCGTGAACAGAACTATTGGAAGACTCGAACGGCGATCGGTTTCGTGTTTACCCTCGGGACGATTATGGGGTTTATGGTGGGAATTGCGATCGTTTATCAGATTTTATATACGGATGTCGCCAGTCATTTGGCGGAATATGCCACCCTCAAGGCGATGGGATATGCTGATTTGTACTTTGTGGGAATCGTATTACAGGAAGCGGTGATTTTAGCCATTTTAGGGTATATTCCGGCCTTTGCGATCGCCAAATTTTTACTCTATACTTTAACGCGCAATGCCACCCGTTTACCCATTGCCATGAGCCCAGAACGGGCCGTTCTGGTTTTGGTTCTCACGCTGATTATGTGCGCCATTTCCGGGGCCGTCGCCTTACGGAAATTGCGCGATGCCGACCCGGCGGATATTTTTTAGTCAGAATTTCCCCTAAATTTCGGTTAGAAACCGGGTAAGGTTAGAAACCGGGTTTCTGGACCAAATCTCGGCAAATTACCCTCAATCTCGGAGAGAAACCCGGTTTCTGGTCCCAGGGTTCTAGCCTATGAATTACAACTAATCAGAACCGCTCAAAATTCAAGTGATTATGAATGCTCATCAACCCTCCAGTTTCAATGCTAAAACGGTTTTTCCCCGGCCCTCTCCGGTGGTGGAAATTGAAAATGTCAATCATTATTTTGAAAAAGGGTCTCTGCGGAAACAGATTTTATTTAATATTAAATTGACGATTTATTCGGGAGAAATTGTATTAATGACTGGACCCTCGGGTTCGGGAAAAACCACCTTGTTAACCTTAATGGGAGGGTTGCGATCGACCCAATTCGGGAGTTTGAAAGTGTGCAATCAACAACTCTGTGGGGCGAGTCCAAACAAATTGGTACAAGTTCGCCGGAATATTGGTTATATTTTTCAAGCCCATAACTTGTTAAAATGTTTAACCGCAAGGCAAAATGTTCAAATGTCGCTGGATTTGCATTCTCAACCTGGAGAAGAGAGCAAAATGAAAGTCAAAGCGAGTGCGATGTTAGAATCCGTGGGATTAAAAGAATGGGTGGATTATTATCCGGAAAACCTCTCCGGGGGACAAAAACAACGAGTGGCGATCGCCCGAGCATTAGCGAGTCATCCTCAACTGGTTTTAGCCGATGAACCCACGGCTGCACTGGATAGTAAATCCGGTCGAGATGTGGTTGAACTGATGCAGGGTTTGGCAAAAGAACAAGGTTGTACTATCTTGTTGGTGACTCATGACCCCCGGATTTTAGACATTGCCGATCGCATCGTTCAGATGGAAGATGGACGACTCAAAGAGGGGAAGGGATAGGGTCATAACCGGACAATTATGGACCTCTGCTAACTTGCAAAATCGGGCGATCGCACTGGGGGATTGTGATAGCATTGAACACAGACCCTTTAATAAATCCCCCGATCAGAATGTTGCACAACAGGATATACCTCCGCCTTACATCCCTCACCTTTAACGACGCGGTTTTTTGCCCGCATTTCCTGGGGTTTTCGTCTTGGTTCCGGTTTTCCCCCGGCGCGTTGTTGTGCCGGTTATCGAAGTTGCTCCTGTCATCGCGCCTGTATCTGATGTGTCTGAGGTGGAGACCCGTCGCGCCGTTGTCGTCCGGAAAGTGACATTCACCCCTTCATTCGATTGTTCCAGCACTAACAAGGGGGTCGGTTTGGCTTTTTGATCCCAGTGGATATAAGCCACCCTACCTTGAATCGTCGGTTGCCAGGTATCGTGATCATCCCTAGCACTGAGATAGGTTTCCAGACAGTCAATAATTTGGCTAATCGTTTTTGAAGTAGCTTGAGTGGGTAATTTAGTTAACTTAATTTGAATGCGAAATAGCACTCTTTTCTTCGACTTCGCCACATCACCCAGATGATATTCCACGTCAAATATTTCATCCACTTGTCGCCCGGAACCTCGGGTTTCTGCATTCGGACGCAAGGCAACCGAGATTTTGTCTTTCACCTTGACTTTAATTTGATTCACAACCGCAAAGTGGAAGTTTTCTTCCTCCATCCTCATTCGCAGATAGTCTAAATTAAACTCCCGCGAGTGAATCAGGTCCGGATTTTTTTCCATCTTGGTTAGGGTTTCGAGGGAGAGCTTCAGCTTCTTTTGTAGCTCTTTATTTTTAAAGTCATCAAATTTAATCTTTTTCTTGAGCTGGTCCATTTGCACCTTTTGAAAAACAAAAGATGCTATCAGTAACAGCAAAAGGCCCCCCGATACTGACATCCACAGTTGATTCGATGAAAGGGGAAATTTGGAGTCATTCGCTTCAGGCGCTTGAGCTAAGGTAGGCTGGACAAGGATAATAGGACTTGACATAGACTTTCCCTGGTACAACGGCACTTTTTGATAGAGTTCCCCCAACGGCATCTTTGATATTCATCCCGCCAGTTTTTCACTCCCTCTCATGGATCAGAGGCCACGGATGAGAGTTGTCAAGTCGGGTAGGATGTTGGGTCTGTCTCTTGAGAGTTCAAACAGAAGGTTAGGAGATGTTCGTCCGTTTTGCGGCCAACTGCTGGAGACTCAAAATCAACCGAACCGATCGCAACACTCTTACCTTATCTTAACTATCCGCTTACAAGCTGGATCTAAGGTGGCAATTTTCTCCAAGCATCGGACTCCCGAATTGGCAAAGAAAGCGAACCCGGCGTCAAGACTGTCCACCCCCCGGATGACACCCCACCCCAACTCCAAGACGATCCGGCGACTTCTGTATGATGCCCCAGACCGACGAAACCGGGCTATACCTGATTCTGATGGCGAACTCTACTGTAGTTTAGGGCAATTGCTCCACGATGAAAAGCGGAGGTCCAAAACCGGGGATTTTGCGCGATCGCCCCAAACTGTCCAGGTCCGGCAGTCAGTCGCTTTAAAGTGGCGAATGGAACCCAGGGTTGACCACCCCTGCTTTCTTTTAGGCAGCTTAGACGAGGGAATTGAAGTATTTAAAGGCAAAAATTGCCCGGAATTAACAACAATAAATTCTAGGGAATTTCCCTTTGAATTAACTGAAATCTGACAGCGATTTTAATTCTTTTTGCGGTTGGGCTAATCAATGCCAACGAATTCATCCCCAAGGGTTGACTCCTTTCCTTTTCTTTCCCTTGGTCTCATGTTAAAGGAAAACCCACAGTGATGAAATAGTACACTCAGAAACTTATGAAATCTTTACCGTTATCTCAACTTCAGACCCATCATAGCCTGCAACAGGTGGCGGTGGTGGCAACTGACCTGGATGGGACTCTGACTCACCAGGGGAAATTTACCCCAGATTTGTTACAGGCATTGGAGGCATTAGCGGCAGCATCTGTCGCGGTGGTGATTGTTACCGGACGATCTGCCGGATGGGTGAGTGGGTTAGTCAGTTATCTGCCGGTGGTGGGGGCGATCGCCGAAAATGGCGGGATTTTCTACCCCACCAACGGGACTCCCGTCCTATTAACTCCGATTGCCGATTTAAAAAGTCATCGGCAGCAACTGGCGGCAGCTTTTGCCCATCTGTTGACTGAATTTCCCCAACTGCGAGAGACTTCCGATAATCCATTTCGAGTCACAGATTGGACCTTTGATGTGGCGGGACTAACCTCGGACAATTTGCAGCGATTGAAGTCTCTCTGTGCAGAAATGGGTTGGGGATTTACCTTTAGTACGGTTCATTGTCATATTAAACCCCACAAGCAGGATAAGGCCGTGGCCCTGATGCAGATTTTGGGCGATCGCTTCCCAGACTACACCGGCGATCGCGTAGTGACAGTGGGGGATAGTCCCAACGATGAAAGTTTATTCAACAACACCCTCTTTCCCTTGTCTGTAGGGGTTGCCAATATTGCTGAATACTTGCCCATCCTCACCCATCACCCCGCCTATCTCACGGATTTACCTGAATCTGAAGGGTTTTGCGAGTTAGTTCGCGCTATTCTTGCCGCCCAATTCCCTTAAAAGAGGCGATCGTCTCTCGATGGAGTGGCGACTGTCCTGTTGCTTGTTGCGCCTTACTGGGCAGTCGGGGTAAAATTCCCGGACACAAATTTCCATTGATTCTGTTCTTTCGCCAGATTAACCTCAATCTCAAATAGAGTGTCCAAATTGCCCTTAACCACTGCCGCTACCCGCTGACCCTCTTCTTCTTTAAATGTCCATTGATTAAACTCAATCTCTGTGCGTCTTTCTAATGCTGTAGGCAGAAATGGATTTTCTTGGATTCTTTGTTGATATTCCTCCAAAGTCATCTGAGACCGAAGCTGACTGGAGGCATTCTCATAAGCGGCCCGGACATTTTGATTAATGGCAATGCCTTTTTCTAGGCGCATAAAATGAGTATTCGCGGCTTGATTCACGGACCGAATTTCGGGGAGATAGGTTCTCATCAACGAAAATCCGATCGCCAATCCCGTTAAACTCACCAACAGCAAAATAATGCCAATTATCTTTTTAAACGTAAAAATATATCGGTCCTCAACAATGATGCCTGGAACTCCCGCATCCCGATTAATCACTAAAGTTCTGGCATAGCGATCGCCCAAAGTTTGGGTTTTCGGTGACATTAACAACGGCGCTAGGAGCAAAAGCATATCCAAAGGTTTAAAAATATTCCGGATCAGCGCTTGAAGCAGACTAGGGCGGCGTCCCCGTAAGGTAACCACTTCTTCTTGAAAAATTAACTTACCCAGAGTCCAACCCAAAGTTGCTTCTAACAGGGTAAAATAAATAATAAAAACTAAAAATACAATAAAAATTTTGGAAACATCGGGAGCAATAAATGTAATAGTATTTACCCCGTACCGGGGTAAAAAATTAATCCCTAATCCCACAGAAAACCAAATCAGTGCAATCAGAATAAAATCAATTGCCGATGCAATTATTCTTCGGAAAAAGCCAGGAAATAAACTTTGAGACGGGTAACTTGCCATGAGCATGATATCGAAAGAAGATTTACGGAACAGTTTACATAATGCCATAGATGGGGAACCCTGCCAGCCAAGGGTCCATGAGGACAATCCCTGCTTATTTATGGAGTCAGAACTCAAATCTTTAACGGGGACGAAACCCCAGGGTTGATGGGTTCCAGGGGGTTGGCGATCGCCCATTAACCTGGACCCCTTAACCTCAGACTCTCTTAAAATCCTGAAACATTTCCCCAAAATCGGATAATGATGAGTTATCGTGGTGAGATAACTGGCGCTACGCTGGAAAGTTCTATGAAAAAACTTCTGCTCCTCTCCTTATTTATAGTGGGTTTGAGCTTTGCCCTGTTTAACTTCAAGGGTTTAGCCAATCAAGGCACTTTCGAGTCCATTGTCCTCGACTTTCGGGATAATCTTTCCCTAGTTCAGGTCAACCAACAAATCAACGCGATCGCCTCCGAGTATGGAGTTGTCCCCCGTCTCAACTCCGAGTTTTCGGCGGATGATCACTTCTATCTCGTCAACGGCGATCGCCAACTGCTCAAGAGCCTCAAAAAATCCGAGGTTTCTCAATACACAGAATACATTGAGCCAGCTTACGAATATCACACCCTAGATATTCCCAACGACCCATTCTACGCCCAACAGTGGAATCTCCGTAGCATCAACGTGGAAAAAGCGTGGAATGACACCAAAGGCAGTGGCATCACCGTCGCGGTAATCGATACCGGAGTCAGTCGCGTTCCCGACTTAAAAAATACCAAATTTGTCAAAGGATACGATTTCGTTAATAATCGCGAACTCGCCGATGATGATAATGGACATGGGACCCACGTTGCTGGAACCATCGCCCAAACCACCAATAATGGCTACGGCGTCGCGGGAATCGCCTACGAAGCCAACATCATGCCCCTGAAAGTCTTAAGCGCCAGTGGGGGCGGCAACGTTGCCGATATCGCCGAAGCGATTAAACTTGCGGCAGATAACGGCGCTGATGTGATTAACATGAGCTTGGGTGGGGCCGGTGAAAGTAACGCCATGAAAGAGGCGATCGCCTACGCCCATAACAAAGGTGTGGTAGTCATTGCTGCTGCTGGAAACGAACAGCGCAACAGTGCCTCCTATCCCGCCCGCTATGTGAATGTCATTGGCGTAGCGGCGATCGATTCCACCGGACAAAAAGCCCCCTACTCCAACTTTGGGGCCGGTGTGGATATTTCCGCCCCCGGTGGCGATACCACCAAAGGAGACGAAGGCGGTATCCTCCAAGAAACCATCTCCTTTGACCCCGATACCAATCTTCCCGGTTTTGCCTTTCAAGCTTATCAAGGCACCAGCATGGCGGCCCCTCATGTTGCCGGTGTTGCAGCCTTGATTAAAGCCTCTGGTGTCACCGATCCGGAAAAAATTACCGCTATCCTCAAAGAATCGGCGCGGGACGTGAAAGAAGACCCCCTCAACCACTTTGGGGCCGGTCATTTGGATGCCGCTAGTGCGGTAGCCCTTGCTAAAGGCGGTCAATTTGATTTTGGTAACTTCTTTAGTGACTTCTTCCGTTGGTTGCGCGATAACGGCTATCTCAACCCGCGTTTCTGGATTGATGGCGGCGTCTATGCCCTGTTACCGAAAGTCTTAATGGTTGTCGGGTCCTATCTGATTGCCTGGTTACTGAAGATGTATTTCCCCTTCAGTTGGACTTGGAGTATGGCGAGTGGATTGGTTGCCGGAAGTTCTGGATTATTCGTCCTGCGTGGATTCTATATCTATGACTTACCCCAGTGGCCCTTCCGTGTTCTGGGCAGTTCGATTCCGGAACTGGGAACCTCCATCTCCGGAAGTAGCGCCTTTAATCCGATTTTTGCCAGTGTGGCGATTCCCGTGGTTCTGATTCTGTTGCTGTTGGGACATCCCCAATGGAAATGGTTTGCGATCGGTTCCACAATTGGCATTGCCACTTGTCTGGGAATTAGTGCAGTTTTAGCACCGGCCCCCACATTATTATGGATTGGCAGTGGCATCGGTGCCCGGGCATTTTTAATGGTGAATGCCTTCTTATGCTTGGCACTTGCCCGTCTAGCCATGAAGGATGAGGGACAAGTTGCATGAGTATTAATGTAAAAGGGACAATCGAACGCAAAAATATCGGTTCTGGTGCTTGGGCATTGGTTTCCGATGGCGGTGAAACCTACGAGATTTATCAAGGTGCACCGGCAGATTTGTTAAAAGCGGGTCAAAAGGTCAAAGTCAAAGGTCAAGTCCGCGATGATGTGATGACAATGGCAATGATTGGCCCGGTTTTAGAGGTGAAATCCTTTGAGGCGATCGCCTCCGATTAGATTAACTGGACAATTAATATAAAAAAGGCGCACAATCAATTGTGCGCCTTTTTTATAGGGAATCCGGTTCTCAGGATTTAGTATCAGGCACAAGTAATTGTAGGGTGGGCACTGCCCACCTAAAGTAAGGTGGGCAGTGCCCACCCTACTCCTTACCCTCGAACTGGAGTTAGTAATTGTAGGGTGGGCACTGCCCACCTAAAGTAAGGTGGGCAGTGCCC
>NZ_JAFLQW010000437.1 GCF_017313335.1 Phormidium pseudopriestleyi FRX01
ATGATTAAAGTTTTGAAAAAAATATTGGTCGATTGAAAGAGGGTAGATTGTGGTTTTTGAGTCGCAAATTCAATCTGTGATATTCTCAGGCAAATAACCAAAAGTCAGACTAAATTGAATGAAATTTTTCCAGAAATTACTCTATTTATTCACAACTAAAGAACGTTGGCAAATCGCTGGGCTGTTTATCCTAATTCTGATTGGCGCTGGCTTGGAAACTTTAGGCATTGGCTTAGTTTTGCCATTAATCTCTTTATTAGAAAATCCTCAACTGCTTCAGGAGGAAGGAATTCTAGGATGGGTCTATCAAGTGTTTGGCGCTACTGAACCCAGGTATTTCTTAATCGGGGCTGGCTTGGGGTTGATTGGGATTTATTTAGTTAAAAATGCGTATTTGACTGGATTAACCTATTTACAGTGCCGTTTTATTTATAATAAACAAGTCGAATTGTGTTTCCGACTTTTTCGCGCCTATCTCTACAGTCCCTATACGTTTCACTTACAACGCAACAGTGCCGAATTAATTCGTAATCTAAGTTCTGAAACGAAAATTGTTTGTGGGAGTGTTTTAACTCCCGGTTTATTAGCTCTCACAGAAATTACAATCCTCACTTGCCTCGCTTTACTTCTATTCCTAATGGATCCAGTGACTTGTTTAATGGCGTCTGGACTCATTGGGTTAGCAACGGTTAGCTTCTATCAATTTGTTCGCATTAAGCTAAGTCAGCTAGGAAATGCGCGGCAATATCATCAGGTTCAGGAGATTCAGACGATTAATCAAGCTTTCGGAGGAGTCAAGGAAGCGAAGGTTTTAGGGCGAGAGCAATTTTTTCTGGAGGTTTATCGTCAGCATAATAGTGCTTCTAATCGCACGTTGCAGTATTTCCAAATTGTTAGCCAGTTACCTCGATTGTTTATTGAGACTATCGCCGTAGTCGGGCTAATGCTGATTTTTGTGTCAGTTTTGGTTCAAGGGCGAGAATTAAGTGAGGTAATTCCCACACTATCTTTATTTGCCGCCGCCGCTTTTCGATTGATGCCATCGATTAATCGAATTTTGAATTCAGTGACAACTATCCGCTTTAGTTCTTATGCGGTTAATGTTATCTACCATGATTTAAGGGAACTACAACCCCTTCTAGAAAGTAGCCAATTAGTTAATTTCACCAGCAAACTAGCTGACACGAAGCCTGTTCTGGAAACATTTATCGAGTTAAGAAATGTTTTCTATCGTTATCCTGCAGCCAGTGATAATGCCCTCAAAGGTGTTTCTCTGACCATTCCCAAAGGAACTTCAGTGGGCTTTGTCGGGTCTTCAGGGGCTGGCAAGACAACCATTGTAGATGTGATTCTGGGTCTGTTGCCACCCACTCAGGGGCAAGTTTTAGTCGATGGTCGCGATATTTATGATAATTTATCGGCTTGGCAGCGGTTGATTGGGTATATTCCTCAAAGTATTTATTTATGTGATGATACTTTGAGGAATAATATTGCTTTTGGCATTCCCGCAGATCGGATTAACGAGGATGGGATTGAGTCTGCGGTTGAGTCTGCCC
The DNA here is from genome assembly GCF_017313335.1 of Phormidium pseudopriestleyi FRX01. Classification (GTDB taxonomy): domain Bacteria; phylum Cyanobacteriota; class Cyanobacteriia; order Cyanobacteriales; family Laspinemataceae; genus Laspinema; species Laspinema pseudopriestleyi. Next base: position 1,557 of record NZ_JAFLQW010000437.1, read on the forward strand.
AGTTGACTGAATTGGTGAAAAGTTTACCGCAAGGGTTGGATACCTTGGTAGGGGAACGGGGGGTGAGGCTGTCGGGAGGGCAGCGGCAACGAGTGGGGATTGCCAGAGCGTTGTATCATAATCCAGAGGTTTTGGTGATGGATGAGGCTACGGCAGCTTTGGATAATCAGACTGAGGCTGGGGTGATGGAAGCAGTGGAGAAGTTGAGTGGAGAGAAAACTCTGATTATGATTGCTCACAGATTGAGTACCGTGAAGAACTGCGATCGCCTTTATTTTATGAATCAGGGACAGATTATAGATTCAGGCACTTATGACGAATTATGTCAACGTAATCACAAATTCAAACGTATGGCTCAGGTCATTCCTGCCAAAACAAACTGATTCTAATTATTGTGCAAGTAGTCAAAGATATGGAAGGTAAGCAAGCACTATTTCTAGACCGAGATGGGGTAATTAATGTCGATTATGACTATGTTTCTTGTCCTGAGCAGATTGAATTTGTGGACGGTATTTTCGATTTGTGCCGCCATGCCCGTTCCCTCGACTATTTAATCTTTGTGGTGACCAACCAGTCGGGCATTGGTCGCGGCTATTACACTGAAGACGATTTTGAGCGGTTGATGAATTGGATGAAGAAAATCTTTCAAGATCAGGATTGCCCGATAGCCCAGGTTTATTTTTGTCCTTATCATCCTACGAAGGGAATGGGTCAGTACCAGCGAGAGTCCAATTGGCGTAAACCTAAGCCAGGAATGATTCTAGCTGCCGCTGAAGATTTTAAATTAAATCTGAAAACTTCTGTACTGGTAGGGGATCGCTCACGAGATATTGAGGCAGGACAGGCAGCAGGAGTAGGATGTAATCTTTTTTATGCCCAAAAAACCTTACCCAATTTGTCCGTAGTCCCCACAGCTGTGGTGACAAATTTGTCTCAAGTTCAGATTTATCTGAATCTGTGTTATACTTAAAATGCAAATACAAAAATAGTCCGTTAATAGGAAAATAATGACATAATTTTTATTTGTTATGGGGGCCGAAAAAATTGTCTGATTATGTTAGAGATATTAACTTGTTTGTTAAACCTTTGTATTAATTAAGTAAACTAGAAAAAACTGAAACAATGGAAAGCCATATCCGAAGTTATGCCACAAAATTACAGCAAGCCTTAGAATTGGATGCAATGAAACTCATTGAGCCGTTGGGCTTGGCTTTGTTGTCCGCATGGAAGAACAAAAAAAATGTATATTTATGTGGAAATGGGGGAAGTGCTGGAAACGCAGTTCATTTGGCCAATGACTTGATTTATGGAACAGGGATGAAAGTAGGTAGCGGAATTCGTGCAGAAGCATTAAGTGCTAATCCAGCAGTTCTGACTTGTTTGGCAAATGATTTAGGGTATGATGAAATTTATGCTCAACAGTTAAAAGTTAAAGGAAATCCTGGTGATATATTGATTGCTTTATCTGGAAGCGGCAATTCCGCCAATATTGTGAAAGCTTTAGATGTTGCTAATCAGATGGGTATGAAAACTTTCGCTATTTTAGGTTATTCGGGAGGAATTTGTAAAGAATTGGCTCATGTGCCGCTTCATTTCCCTGTAGATGATATGCAAATAGCAGAGGATATACAGTTAATCGTAGGCCACATCTGTATGCAGTGGTTATGTGAAGAAACTGCAAAAGAAGTTAAGCCAATGGCGGTTAAATAAGGAGGGATAACAATGATGCGATCGCTTGTTACTGGAGGTGCTGGATTTATTGGGAGCCACGTTGTGGATACTCTCCTTCAATTCGGCCATGAAATTATTGTTTTGGATAACTTTAGTACAGGTCGTCCTGAAAATTTATCTCATGTTCAGGGTCAGGTCGAATTGATTGATTGTGATCTTTCTACCCCTGGATCTTGGGTGGAAAAATTTAAAAATATTGATTGGATTTTTCACTTAGCCGCTTTAGCAGACATTGTGCCCAGCATTCAAAAACCTGATGCCTATTTTCGTGCTAATGTTGATGGCACATTTAATGTTTTACAAGCCAGTGTCGCTGCTGGTATAAAAAGATTTATTTATGCGGCTTCTTCCTCCTGTTATGGGATTCCTGATCATTATCCAACCCCTGAAACCGCCGAAATTCGTCCTCAATATCCCTATGCTTTAACGAAAAGATTAGGGGAAGAATTGGTAATGCACTGGACTCAGGTTTATAAACTTCCAGCTTTATCTTTACGCTTCTTTAATGTCTATGGAACTCGCTCTCGTACTTCGGGGACTTATGGAGCAGTATTTGGAGTATTTTTAGCACAAAAATTAGGGAATAAACCATTAACAATTGTGGGAGATGGTACCCAAACTAGAGATTTCACTTATGTTACAGATGTAGCATCAGCGATGATTACAGCAGCTATGAGCGATCGCGTTGGGAGCATCTATAATGTCGGGAGTGGTCAAACAGTTTCCGTTAACCGTTTAGTAGAACTGCTTAGAGGTGAAAAAACTTATATTCCCAAGCGTCCAGGAGAACCTGATTGTACCTTTGCTGAGATTACGAAAATTGGTCAAGAATTAGGGTGGTTTCCTAATGTTACCATTGAGGCAGGAGTAGCAAAAATTTTAGAAAATATTGATTATTGGCAGAATGCTCCCGTTTGGACTCCAGAAACTATTGCTACTGCTACCCAAGATTGGTTTAAATATTTATCTTAAACAACAAGATTTGACTATAGAGGTTGACCATGACAGAAGAACTTAAAAAGATTTATATTACTGGTGGTGCTGGTTATGTGGGAGCGCGATTAGTACCCCGTTTATTAGCAGAAGGTTATCAAGTCACAGTTTTAGATTTAATGATTTATGGTGAGGAAGTGTTACCATCTCATCCTCACCTCAAAGCAATCAAAGGAGATGTTCGCGATCAGAATCTTTTACAACAGACCATACCAGGGCATGATGCTGTAATTCATCTGGCTTGTATTTCTAACGATCCTAGTTTTGAGTTAAATCCTGAATTGGGTAAGTCGATTAACTTGGATGCTTTTCGACCTTTAGTTGAAATTAGCAAGCAAGCTGGTGTAACACGATTTATCTATGCTTCTTCGTCATCTGTTTACGGGATAAAAGAAGAAGCAGACGTTCATGAAGAAATGTCTTTAGAGCCTTTAACTGATTATTCAAGATTCAAGGCAGATTGTGAAAAAATCTTGGCTGAGTATCAATCTTTGGAGTTTACTACAGTCACGATTCGCCCCGCTACTGTATGTGGTTATTCTCCTCGACAACGGTTAGATGTAGTTGTAAATATCCTTTCTAATTTAGCCTTTCATAAGCGCGAAATCAGCGTGCTTGGTGGAGAGCAGCTCCGCCCTAATATTCATATTGAGGATATGGTGGAGAGCTATTTGGTTTTATTAAAATCTCCAACGGAAAAAATCGCTGGTGAAATTTTTAATGCTGGCTATGAAAATCAATCGGTGCTTGAATTAGCAAAAACAGTTCAGCAGGTAATGGGTGACGATGTTAAGCTAGTCAGGACACCAACAAATGATAACCGTTCTTACCATATTTCTTCTAGAAAAATTGCTGTACGTTTGGGTTTTGTACCCAAGCATACTATCCGTGAGGCAGTTGAGGATATGAAGCGGGCTTTTGAGTCGGGTTTATTACCCAATTCCCTCACGGATGAGCGGTACTTCAACATAAAACGTATGCAAAATTTAAAACTAAAATAATTATGTTTCGTATAGGAATTGACTTTGATAATACTATAGTTTGCTATGATCGCCTCTTTCCAAAGATTGCTTCTGACTTAGGTCTTGTAAAAGATGCCGTATTTTCATCTAAAAATGATGTTAAAGCGCATCTTTTACAACAAAAAAGTGGCGATTTGACCTGGCAAAAATTACAAGGTCAAGTCTATGGTAAATATATGCTTCAATCTGATATATTTCATGAATTTCATGAATTTTTATATCTGAGTAAACAGCGCGGAGTTCATCTATATATTGTTAGTCATAAATCAGAATTTGGTCATTTTGACGAAGAGAAAATCTCTTTGAGACAACAAGCCTTGAATTGGCTGAAACAACAAGAAATTGTGGGTACAGATCGATGGTCTATTTCCGAAAACAATATATTTTTTGAATCTACTAGGAAAGATAAAATAGAGCGAATAAAATCACTTGAATGTACTCATTTCATAGATGATTTACAAGTAGTTTTAATGGATAAAAATTTTCCTAATATTCAAAAATTATGGTTTAATCCTGACCCTCCTTCACTGACGGAAGAATCTATCAATAATTTTCAATCTTGGCGACAAATAACGAACTATTTATATCATTCCTGGGAAGAAAAAGATATAGTTGAATTAACCCAACACAAGTTTCCTTATTTGAATATCGAGAAAGTCTTACTGCAAAAGGGGCAAGGTAATAGTAAAATTTATAAATTACTGAGTTCTCAGAAAAAATATATACTAAAGATATATCCAGATCGTCAAATAGATGTCCGTCCACGCCTAGAAACAGAATCATTAGCTTATCAAACTTTATGTAGCCAAAAATACCCTGTTCCTGAATGTGTTATCTTGGACTCTCGTTTAGGCTGGGGAATCTATAGTTGGATTAATGGTCAATCTGTAGAACAAGTAGATCAAGTATTCTTGAGCCATGTATTTGATTTTGTGCGCCGCTTATTAAAAGATAGCCGCTCACAAGCAGAACAACTTAGTCAAGTATTTAGTAAAGCGTCAGAAGCTTGCCTTTCGGGAAGTGAATTAATCCGGCAGATCGAAACTCGAAGAAAAAAATTAACATCTGTTAACTCAGAGATGTTGCAATCTTTTTTAAATGAGAATTTTGATCCTTACTTTCAGTCTTTATCGATAGAAGTTAAATGTAAACATTTTTTTGCAGAATCATTACCCCAATCTTTACAAATTCTCAGTCCTGCCGATTTTGGTAGTCATAATGCAATTAAAGTTAATGAAAAGCAATTTATTTTTTTGGACTTTGAATATTTTGGTTGGGACGATCCGGTTAAATTAGTGTCAGATTTTTACTGGCATCCTGCGATGAATCTGTCTCCAACTTTTAAAAATGAATGGCTTGATTTCGCAAAAAGTCTTTTTATTGATGATGATTCTTTTCACGAAAGGTTAAATGCATATTTACCGTTATATGGTTTGCGGTGGTGCTTGATTTTACTCAATGAATTTCTTGAAGACAAACTCCAGCATAGGCTTCATGCCCAAGTTTCTTCATTAGAGCCTAAATGCTCCCAAGACATCGCTAATCTTCAGCATAGGCAGCTAAACAAAGCGAAAAATTTATTAGCAATAATCAAGGAGATGCCTGTCTAAAAATGGACATTCGTTCAAAACATCTGAGAACACTAATTGTTGATGCTTTAGTAGGGGGAGGACGTGGCCACATTGGCTCCTCAATGTCAATGGTTGAAATCCTTCGCACACTCTACGATTCCTTTCTTCACTATCGCTCGACAGAACCCTACTGGAACGATCGCGATCGCTTAATCCTAAGTAAAGGTCATGGCTGTTTAGCACTGTATGCCATACTGGCAGACAAAGGTTTCTTTCCCCAAGAAGAATTAACCACCTTTTGTCAGCCCACATCCCGTTTAGGAGGTCATCCCGAAAAGGGTAAGCTTCCTGGTATAGAAGCTTCCACAGGTGCTTTGGGACATGGTTTACCTATGGGAGTTGGAATGGCTCTTGCAGCTAAAATTCGTAAGCAATCTTATCGCGTAGTGGTCATCACAGGTGATGGTGAAATTAACGAGGGTTCTGTTTGGGAAGCCGCCATGTCAGCAGCGAAACATCAGCTTTCCAACCTCAGCGTCTTCGTGGACTACAATAAGCTGCAATCCTACGGATCAACGCAGGAGGTTTTAGATCTAGAACCCCTGATTGATAAATGGCGCAGTTTTGGGTTTGAGGTGGAAGAAATTGATGGTCATGATGTCCATGCCCTGGAGCAACTGATGCAGCGCCTACCCCTTAGCGATCGCAAACCAACGGCAATCATTTGTCACACGATTAAAGGCAAAGGCTTTCCTTTTGCAGAAGGTCAAGCGGAGTGGCATCACAAATCTCGTCTCAAAAAAGAAGAGATTGCGGCGATGTATGAGTGTTTACGGTAATTGAGATAAAGAGTAATGCGTAAATCTGCCCTAAATTATGTTCATAAACTGGCTCAACAGGATGAGCGAGTGGTTTTCATTGGCTCGGATCTCGGACCTGGGGTGCTGGAGGCGATGAAACAGGAAATACCCGATCGCTTTTTTATGGAGGGGGTCAGCGAGCAACATATTATTGGCATGGCAGCAGGACTGGCAATGGAAGGTTTTATTCCTTTCGTCAATACGATCGCCACCTTTTTGACTCGTCGCTGTTACGAACAGGTTGCTCTAGACCTATGCCTTCAAAACTTACCAGTGCGACTGATTGCCAACGGTGGTGGCGTGGTGTATGCCCCTTTGGGTCCTACCCATTTAGCTGTGGAGGACATTGGCATTTTGCGAACCCTGCCTAATATGACCATTATTGCCCCCTGTGATGCTGATGAAATGAATCGCTTGATGCCTCAGACAATTGACTGGCCCCATCCGATCTATATTCGTCTGGCGAAAGGGGGCGATCCTATTGTCAGCAAACCTGAGTATGGTTTTAAGATAGGTCAAGCTATTCTACTGCGTGAGCCGGATGCCGGGTTATTTGTAAGTACAGGTGTAATGACACAGATGGCTCTGGAAGCGGCTCAAAAGATGGAACAATCAGGACTTGATTGTGGAGTATTGCATATTCACACCATCAAACCCCTTGATCGGGTAACTCTCAGTCATTGGTTGCCCAAAGTTAAAGGTGTGGTGACTGTAGAAGAACATACGCGAATTGGCGGGTTAGGGAGTGCAGTGCTAGAGTTTTGCAGTGATGAAATGCCAGAGCAAACAGCAAAAATTTATCGAATAGGGATTCCCGATCGCTTTGCAGACCAGTATGGCACTCAGAATTCCTTACTGACTCATTGGGGAATTACCGTAGATTCCCTTTGTGCTGCTATGGTTCAACAACTTCATAAGTCGTAAGATGATGTTTTTGACAGAATCCGAACAGCAAATCTCAGCCGAGTATCAGCATCAGGGGTATATCATTCGTCCTGTCGCAGATTTGCCCGCTTTGGTCTGGATCCGGGAGCAGTTTATTCGCTTAGTTCAAGATGCATTGGGGCTGGTTGCTGATGATGAGCCTAATGTTTTGTTAAATACTATCCATGAAAGGGTCTCAAGTGCTAACCTTAATTCTTTCCGCTTAAAGATTATTCGCGGGATTAACAGCCTGGACAACTTTCGATTGATGTATTTTCGGGTGGCGCGGCCTTATCTAGAAACCCTCGTGGGGAATGAGTTGTCAATGCAGCTACGGGTGAATCTGAGCATTCAGTTTCCAGGAGATGATAGTTCATTATTACCTGTTCATGCCGACACTTGGTCGGGTGATTCCCCTTTTGAGGTGGTGGTTTGGCTGCCTTTAGTGGATTGCTATGGCACAAAAGCGATGTACCTTTTACCACCTGAACCCGCTGCCGAGCTTAATCGCGAATTCGGGCAACGAGCGGGAGCGAGTAGCGAGGAACTTTATCAGGCGATCGCCCATCAAGTTAAGTGGCTGAAGGTAAAGTATGGTGAAGTGTTGATTTTTAATCAAGCATTGCCTCATGGTAATCGAGTCAACGAGGAGCTAGAAACACGCTGGTCAATGAACTGTCGATTTAAGGGAGTGTTTACTCCTTATGGCGATAAGAAAATTGGCGAGTTCTTTGAGCCGATTACTTTGCGGGCAGTTTCTCAGGCAGGGATGAGTTATGATTTACCCAAGTTATGATTCTGAAAGTTCGCGGATATATCTTTAGTCGTCCATTTATGGGGGAGCGTGTGCCACAGCACGTCCAAAATTTGGTGATTCGAGATTATTGCGATCGCCATAACCTTCATTATTTGCTCAGTGCCACTGAATATGCCATGACGGGATGCAATCTAATCCTGGAACAAGTTCTCAATGACTTACCCGAGCTAGATGGGATTGTTGCCTACAGTTTGTTTCAACTGCCAGAAGAAACCCTGGCGCGTCAACGCATCTACGACCAAATTATTCAACTTAATAAACGATTTTATTTTGCGGTGGAAGGATTGCAGATAGGGAATCACCAAGAGTGCGATCGCATTGAAACTCTGTGGAAAGTTCGGAAAACCCTTCCCTTTTGTTACCCGTAGTCTCACTAACTGATTCTTATAGAAAGCACCGTAAAACCCATGTGCTTTAGCCGTGGGATATAAGGTGGGTGAACGTAGGTACGTAGTTAACCAAATCCATGGTATAATTAATCTGTGCGTGCGTTTCGTTTAACCTAAATGGGTAGCAATACTCAG
>NZ_JAFLQW010000164.1 GCF_017313335.1 Phormidium pseudopriestleyi FRX01
GACTTACTGTGCCGGAATTTCACCGAAGACTAGAATACAATAATCACGCAGATGATTATTCTTACTCGCTTTTACTATTTTAACACGGTCGGCTCATATCCCCACGGATAAATCCGGGGGCTTTACGCCGATTCTCGGTAATAACCCTGATCCTTTTTAACCGTTCGCTGACGTTGGGCGATAAAACAGAATAGGGGTATCTGACCATCGGGACCCCGTTGCGAGTTTTTTAGTGCTGCTTCTGGGAACTCACGCGCTAACTGTTGCCTTAACCTGTTGATAATCGGATTTTGGATCCGATTCAAGTTTTGTAGTTGTAGGCAACACTCTCTCATGGGGATAATAAATCTCTCATGCTCATATCCCAAAAATGCCTCTGGATAATTCCAATTGGTTAAGGCATAGGAGGCTAGTGCAAGGGCATCAGCCTCGTCATTTTTATCTGGCAATTTTTTAGACTTGCGCCAAGAAAGCAACCTCCGAGTGACCTACCCAGAGAATCTTGACCCCGTGACTTTTCAGGATATGAGCCCAGATCCAGGAATAATGCACCCCCGTGGGCTCTAGCACTACACAGTCAGCTTTGAGAGCGAGTAACTCGGCTATCCCATCACGGTTAGAATATAACCGAGGGAATGACTCTTTGTTTTCCTTAGAGTACAGTTTGAGGTTAAAAGGTTCCTCTGTTAGGCAACAGGCAACGACGTTATCTTTACTAACGTCGTTGCCAATGATTACCGTTGTCTTGTCCATAAATTTTCAAGGTTGTTTTAGGGAGTAATTACGCTAGTTTCCCCCTCTGTTTTAGGGCCACGAATCTCCCGAATGGTTAACAATTCTATGTCAAGCCTCTAAAGGGGATAGCCGCGATATGGCAGTAACCTGATCCACGAAATAAGAAAACCTTTAAGGTCTATTTCAGTGTCAAGACCCTGAGTTACTGCCATGCGGCACCGTGTCATAGACCCGGGCGGGTTGATTGCGCTATCTCCCCGCGACACTCCCAGGGGGGGAGTGTTTCGATCCATCGGTAGCAGTGGATCAGGCGATCGCCATTAAAGCGATCGCCATTAAAGCGATCGCCGGTCATCAGGCGGAAATTAGGGAACCAAAATCCGAGAAACCCTTTCCTCTATTGCGTTTTGAGACTCTGCAAGCGCTTCGACCAAATAGACCGCTTGCTCGTTGATAAATTTGGTTTTCTCTCCACTGGCCCAAGTAACTTCACACTCGCAAGCGGTATCCGAACACTGAACATCTGCAATTAGGGCTAAGTTAACCCAACGATTCCCCGGGAGTCAAATCATCCAACAGCTAGGCACTTTCACAATTGTTGTAGTCATGGTAAAATTGAACTAATAGAACATAATTGATTCAGCGCAAGGGACCTATTAACCTAGGTCCCTTGATTTTTAGAGGGAATTAGGTTTTAGGTTGATAGAGTAGTTTGAACTCTTTTGACGGGTGCATCCGGCGATCAGCGGATAAGACGTTATCTGCATCTCTCCGTTTAATTAAACGGGCATGAATAGTCTGATAACCTTCAGAGTCAAAAGACACAACTAACCAAGGGAATTTAGAAGCATGAGTCCGGTGGTAATTTTTCCTGAAGTACCCAGTGAGATATCGTGTATAACAAGTGACTAGAACCTTTATTTGCAAGGGTTCCAGGGATTGTAAAGGGATTGCATTAATTATACAAGTTGGTGACAATCTCTCTGTAAAACTTCAAAAATTACCGTTTAAAACAACCGTAAAAACGGTCAAGTAATTGCAGGTTATCGGATTGATGTAGTGAAGATGCTTCGGCACAAGCAGCAGCTAAAAAAGTTGCCTCCACTTCCTCGGTTGTCATTTGTGTTCGACTTGCTAATTCACTGGCAAGTCTGATGATTGTCAAAATTTGAATCACACTAAACTAAAACTCACTCCCCTCTAATTCAATGGGAATAATTGTATGCACTTGAACGTCTAACCCTTCCGACTTCATCGCTTCAATCAAGCGGTCAAAGTCATCAGGTGTCCCCTTAAATTCGACTTTTTTTTGCACCATATCAGCACCCTCCCTCTAATCCGATCGCCGGGGCACAGTTCCAAAGGAGAGCGAATTGGATATGCACTCGCCCTCGTGTTAGGGGTTTAAGCCCATTAATGCCGGCCCAAATCCGACCGAAAGCAATCCAGTAGCTTGACTTGAAACGGTTTTTAAAAAGTGATGGAACTTTTGCTCGTGGAGTCAATCGCGGTTTAATCTCAGTGCTTGAGCCTGAGATTTGAGGTGGATTTTGGGGGTATCGGTCGATCATTCCCCGGGCATGACCCGGGCCTGAATTGGGCATAACCGGGTTATGACCCGGGGATAACTCTGGCATAACCAAGGGATGATCCAGGCATAACTTTGGCATAACCGAGGGATGACCCGGGGATGACCCGGGGGACCTTTTAGGATGACTGCGGGATAACTCTGGAATACTTAGGGAACTCTCGTACTGATCAGTTTTGCTGGGAAGTGATGGGACCTGGGATTGATCTGGGTTGATCTGGGTGGATCTGGGTCCCTCTGGGTTGATCTCCCCAGATGCGATCGCCACTGGGGAACTCTCGGTGCGATCGCCCTGGGAGGAGGACTCTGAACGCTGTGTCTCTGGGAGATCCTCATCAATAAAGGTTTCGAGTAAGGTCCCTTCCACATATTGGATTAGCTGACTTTTGCGGGTGTAACGCGAGTAGCCAGTAATCTCGTTCCGTTTTCTTGTGTTCATACCGGAAGTTTACTTCCTCTGGACAGTTTTGGACAAGAAGAAAACTTCCGGAAGTTATCTTCTGCTATTATGGTGCATAACAACAACACACAACCAAAATCTCCATTGAGAATTCAACGTGAAAGCATCGGGTTGACTCAGCCCGAGCTGGCTCGACAGGTTGGAGTATCTGATCGGAATATTCGTGATTGGGAAAACGGTGCTTCCCTTCCCAGACTTGATAGGGCGGCAGCCCTTGCTCGTTCCTTGAGAGTCCCTCTTAAGCAGATTTGTAAATGGATGCAGATTGATGTTTCGGGCATTCCCGATGACATCTCACCCCCGAAGCCCGAATGATGAATTTAAAAACTCACCCGCCGTCACGATCGGCGGCGGGTGTTCTATAGCATTGACAAAAACTATGTGGACTAAAAAACACGCGGCCTACAGCTTGCGACAGAAACTTCCCCCCGCCGCCCAATACCTATGGCAGTGGCTAGAGGAGACAAAGACCTTAGACAAGCCAGTTGAACCGGATCTCAGGGTTTTCAATAACTGGGTTGCACGGCATCGTGGCAAAGGCTATTGTCGTCAAACCGTCAAAGAGGCTTTTTCAAAACTTGCCGAATGCGGAATCGTGCGAGCATTGAAAAATTTTGGTCATTGGGCTATTCACCCAGTCATCGTCCGTGCGATCAACTACTTGATGCCGCCCAAACCCAAACCGAAAAAAAAACTTGCGCCATCAGAATTCAATTTGCGATTCAGACCCTTCAAACCCAGAGTACGTCACGGACAGGTCTAGCAGCAGCAATAGTCTTGAGGAGGTTAACAAGACCGAAATCATCAAGGTTTGTGCTGACCACGGAATCCATTTTTCCCCAGATAAACCGGCCAAGGTTTTTGGGTATTCGGTGGAGGAAGTCAACAGAGCGATCTCGCACTTCTATGAGCGTGGCGGTCACCAAAAAATCACCAATCCCTGTGGCTGGTTAATTCAGTGTCTGGAGTGGTCATGGTGGCATCATGACTTGCAATTCGTTGGAATCAGGGGATTGTTGTCATGAGTGATCCGAGTCAACTCAACTTATTTGACCTCAGTAAATACGAATCGCCGTCCAAGGACGGTAAACCCGATTGGGCTTACGATGTCATGTACGGCGATTCAGACATACCCACTGAAATCAGAAAGGGAGATACTCGCTCCTGGGAGGAAGAACGGGCAAGTGATGTGGAAGTGACTCAGGTAACCCCTATAAGCATACCTGATTCATCACCGGATTTTGCACCTCTCCTCGATGACACCGGTGGGAGAATTTCAACCCCAGGAGAGGGTCAATCAATAAGTAAACCTGAGTCTACACAGGTTGTAGACACTCAATTCCATCAACTGAACTGATCAGACGCCTCACCGGGGAGGGGTCCAAGTATTAGTAAATCTAATGATGAAATTCCCTCAGCCGAGAGGGCGATCGCATCAATCCCCGGGGACCCTCTTGGTTTCGATGCTATAGAACACAAGCGCGGGTCAGATGATCTAATCGAGCGTTCTATAGCATTGGAAAAATCAAGCGGTTTTGCGGGGATAGACCGGAAATGACTCCGCTCAACTCGACTTTCGGCAAAAAAAATGATATTCCCGGTAAGCCGTGCAAGGACCGTACCGGGAACTTTGGGGGAGACAACCTAGGGAGACTGACTCATATAGAGGTGCTTATGCTTACCAAATACCATATCTACTGTCATTGCAGCGGCAAGAACCGCTATATCTAGCGGAAAACTCGAATTAAGTGATCAACGGAAACACAATGGAAAACCTGGATCATCTGGGTGAATCGGAGTTCAGTACAAATATCGGGACTCGTTCGGTAAGAGCAAAACGAGTGCCAGTTACAAAGCTGGCTGTACGGGACCTTACTATCAGTATCTCTGGCACTCCGGCGATCTCATCCGCCGCCGCTACGTCCCCAAGAAAAAACTGACCCAAGTTGTGAATGCGATCGCATCAAGGGAATCGACCCGGGTAATTTTAGGGATACTCGGATGAGTGCGATCTCCCCAAAAACTAGACGCCCCTGTTCTATAGCATTGACTCAATTCAGGGAATGGAATCAATGCTATAGAACAGGGGTCAAGGGAGGCGCCAAAACTAGACGCCCCTGTTCTGTAGCATTGACTCAATTTAGGGAGTCTGACCATAAATCAGGTTTATTCGGATCCAACCAATCTAGGTTAATGCAGCGATCGAGTTTTTTAACTTCTGGATAGGCGCGGAATGCTTATGGGATTTTGGTTCCCAGGAACCTGTTAACTTCTGGGTAGTTTGAGGGGCTATAAGTCCCGCGATGTACCTGAACGGTCAGCGTCGGGATACATGGACCCCTCAAGTCAATTAAAGGGTTCGATGCCCTGAAAATTGACAATCACAAGGATTATTGTGTTATGATATTACCACAAAAATGATTTACGGTAATGTTGAGAGCAACCAAGTACAGAATCTATCCAACCACAGAGCAAAAACTTCATCTTGCTCAAAGTTTCGGTTGCTGTAGATTCGCTTGGAACTACGCTCTCAATCTTACCAATGAAACCTACAAGGTTACAGTCCAGGGTTTAGGTCGCTTCTTCATTCTTCAAGAGATAACTAATCTCAAGAAAGAGCATGAATGGATGAAAGAGCCTTATTCTCAATGCTTACAGGTTGTTGCCTTAAACCTGTCTAGGGCTTTCATCAACTTCTTTGAGGGGAGATCCGCATACCCAAGGTTCAAATCAAAGCACAGTAATCAATCTATCAGCTATCCTCAAAATGTCTCTATCGTAGAAGATGGTATCAAATTTCCCAAGATGGGGATTGTTCATGCCAGATTACACAGACCTATCCGCCAGGGGGCAATCAGAACAGTCACGGTGTCAATGAATGCCTCATGTCAATACTTTGCCTCTGTCCTATAGCGCGTCTAAATGAATTTGACATAAAGAAAGCGAGCAAGATGCTCGCACTCCTAGGGTTTCGGGCTTGGATCCATTGTCAAAATGATTTAGGGTCGCTATAGTTGATGACGGGGAAGATATCCCCGAAAAAACTGCTGAAGGTAAAGCGGTAGGTATTGATTTAGGGTTAACTCATTTTGCTATCACGTCCGATGGGTCTAAGTTTGACAACCCCCGTTGGTTAGCCAGACATGAAAAGAACCTCAGAAAAAAACAGAAGCGGCTATCCAGGAGGCTTCAAGACTCTAACAACCGCAATAAAGCCCGGAAGCAAGTAGCTGGGGTACATAACAAAATATCCAGATGCAGGTCAGATTTTCACCACAAACTATCACGCTTCGATAGTAGACGAAAACCAAGTCATAGTGGTAGAAAATCTAGCCGTAAAAAACATGGTCAAGAATCACTGCCTAGCCAAAGCAATTAGCCAAGTCGGGTGGGGTCAATTCTGTACTATGTTGAGCTATAAAGCAGAGCAATCAGGGAAAATCTATCTTGAAGTAGACCGATTCTTCCCTAGCTCCAAAACCTGCAATGTTTGCCTTAATCAAGTAAGAAGCCTGACCCTTGATGTAAGGATTTGGCAGTGTGAAAAATGTCAAACGAAGCACGATAGAGACATAAACGCGGCTTATAAGTGCGATTCGTTCGGTCGAAACCTAGCAATAGGGGGATGACCGGCACCTGTTAAGTAACCGAAAGGTAGAGTACGCACTTTAATCCTTAACAGATGACAACTACATAACCTTATGAGTGAGGGAAACTAACCTAGAAACCCCAAGCCTCATCCTTGAGACGTTCAGGTGAAAGCATATCCCCTACGGTAGCGACTAGCCCTCAATCCGTAAAGCGGGGATAAAAGCGGAAAGCCTTCAGCAACCTTAGCCCAAAGCCCGTAAGCAAGTCCATATGGATA
>NZ_JAFLQW010000326.1 GCF_017313335.1 Phormidium pseudopriestleyi FRX01
CAACATCTCTCGGAGTATCTCCCTTCCTGTTTTTGCTATTCTTTGCGATCGCAAAAAACCTTTACCTTAGTCGAAGCGCGTCAGCGCATTTTCCAATATTTCAAACTCCGCAGTTTGGAAGGGGTGGGATGTGAAAATCTTCCCTTGGCAGTGCGTGCGGCAGGGGGTTTATTGGAATATTTGGAAGCGACTCAAAAGGAAAATCGCATTCCCCTGCAATTGGTTCGCAGTTATACGTTAGCCGATTATTTAATTGTTGATGCTCAAACTCGCCGCAATTTAGAAATTACTCAAACCGTGCGGGATGGGACATTTTATGGGTCGTTGTTATGGGCGATCGACCGCACAAAAACCGCAATGGGTGGCAGAGCACTACGGCGTTGGATTTTGCAACCCTTGATTCAGATCAAAGGGATTCTATCGCGACAGGATACGGTGGAGGAATTGGTTCAAAAAACGGACCTGCGCGAAGAAGTTCAGAAGTTGTTATCAGAAATCTATGACATCGAACGTCTCACAGTTCGGGCGGGTTCGGGCAAGGCAAATGCTCGGGATTTAATGGCGTTAGCCGATTCTTTGACAAAATTGCCGGAACTCTCCGCCTTGGCACAAACGGGGGATTCGCCCTATTTGAAAGCGTTACATTTAGTGCCTTCGGAACTAGAGGCGTTGGCGGTTCGGTTGAAACGGGCTATTGTGGAATCGCCGCCTCTTCAGTTAAGTGAGGGGGGATTGATTCGGGCGAATGTTTATGAGGCACTGGATGAGATGCGATCGCTCGTTGAAGGCGATCAGCAATGGTTGGCGAATTTGGAAGTGCGAGAACGAGAACGCACGGGAATTTCTACCTTAAAAGTGGGATATAATAAGACCTTTGGATATTATATCAGCATTTCTCGTTCAAAAAGTGAACAAGCACCTGCGGATTATGTGCGTCGGCAAACTTTGACCAATGAAGAACGGTATATTACGCCAGAGTTGAAAGAACGGGAATCGAGGATTTTGACGGCCCAGGAGGATTTGAATAAATTAGAATATGAGCTTTTCGTCCAGTTGCGATCGCAGGTGGGAGAATATGCGGCAATGATTCGCAATGTTGCCAAAGCAGTCGCGGCGATCGATGTCTTATGTGGATTCGCTGAAATTGCGATCGACCGAGGCTATTGTCGTCCGGAAATGGTAGAAAATCGCGAACTGAGAATTACCAATGGTCGTCATCCCGTCGTCGAACATTCCATTCCAGCGGGGTTATTTGTGCCCAATTCCACGCGATTGGGGAATGCTGAAAATGCGGGTCAATCTGAAGGTGATCATCGCCTTGCACCGGATTTAATTATTTTAACCGGACCCAATGCCAGTGGCAAGAGTTGTTATTTACGGCAAGTGGGATTAATTCAGTTATTGGCGCAAACGGGCAGTTTTATTCCGGCAACTTCGGCGACTTTAGGAATTTGCGATCGCATCTTCACCCGAGTTGGGGCCGTGGATGACTTGGCAACAGGTCAATCTACCTTTATGGTAGAAATGAATGAAACCGCCAATATTCTCAATCATGCCTCACCAAAATCCTTGGTTTTACTCGATGAAATTGGTCGAGGAACCGCCACCTTTGATGGATTATCCATTGCTTGGTCTGTTGCCGAATATTTAGCCACAAAAATTCGCTCTCGCACCATTTTCGCCACCCATTACCATGAAATGAACGAACTGGCATCCATCCTTTCCAATGTCGCCAACTATCAAGTAACCGTTCGGGAATTAGCTGATGAAATCGTATTTTTACATCAAGTCCAACCCGGAGGTGCGGACCGTTCCTACGGCATCGAGGCGGGACGATTAGCGGGATTACCTCCAGTGGTAATTCAACGGGCCAAAGAGGTCATGAAGCAGATTGAAAAGCACAGTAAAATTGCCGTTGGACTCCGCAAAGGTGCTAAGAAAGAGGGAGCAAATTCCTCAGAACCGACCGAACAATTAGATATGTTTGATTTTTAAGTTGGGTTCGGATGTTAGGAGAATCACCCCACCCTAACCCGGACCTTGCTAAGGGGAGGGGACCGGAGGGGTCGCCCATTTATGCTAGAATTATACTGTTAGGAGAATCACCCCACCCTAACCCGGACCTTGCTAAGGGGAGGGGACCGGAGGGGTCGCCCATTTATGCTAGAATTATACTCGTTTTCAACAAAGAAAGCTCTCCATTTTCTTGCCAATTTCCCCCGAACAAATCAAAGCATACCTCCATCCCTCCCGAGTCCTCTTCCGTCACTCGGAGGATGCCAAAATTATTATAACGACAGACTGCTAAATTCTCAAAATGATAGGGTTGATTTTTCGGGCGATCGCCTAAAATCCCTTCCGGTTTAACTAACATTTCCAAAACCCGCCGTTCCATTTCCTTCAAATGGGCATAAGCAATCCCACTGGATGTCGCCTGAAATACCTTGGCCTCGGGAAAATCCGGATGAGACAGTTTAAATGCCGCCCCAATATGAACATCTCCACTAATAAAAACAACCCGTCTGCGCATTTCTTGGGAAAACTGAAACACCAACTTTAACAATTTATTTCGCTCATCCCAGTTGCTTTCATGTTCCCAATGGTCCCGTTGATCATCTTGATAACCAAACAAAGTTAAGTCAATTTTGTTAATCACAAAACTACTTAAATGAACCACCGGGACGGGAGACACAACAAATAAAACCTGGGCATCGGATTGATACTGATTGGCAATCCAGGTTTCAAATCGACTCCACTGTTCTAACCCTAACGTTCGATTGTGTTTGCGATTGTAATTGCGATGTCCGCGCATATCTAACACATAAAACGCACAGCGTCCGCAATCCAATCCATAATCAAACTGATTATTCACAAAATCCGTCTCAGGATTATGAGAATGTTCGTATTCCCAATAGACTTGTCGCGCCGCTTCAAACATTTCCTCAGCAAACTTCAATTGTTGCGACTTATTTCGCAGTTGCCAGGAGTTATCTAGCAATCCCGCCAGTTCATCTGGAGTATAAGAACCCCATCCATCTACAATTTCATGATCATCCCAAATCATATAAGTAGGAAAGCGCCGATAAATGCGCAGCACTTCGGGAATTCCCCAATATCCCCGATAAATATCCCGATACCAGGTAATCATATCCTCGCGAGTCGGATTCTGGGATTTAACTTTCCGCAACCATTCCCAGATACTCAACTCGGAGTTACCATCCACATAGACTTGATCTCCGGTTGCTAAAACAAATCGCGCATTCACGTTGGAGAGTTCCTGGTTAAATTGGTTCCACATTTCCATATTGGCAAGACAGCGCCCTTCGTAAGGCATATGACAGCTATAGATGCCAAAATTAACCGTTTTCGGATGTTCCGGAAAGGTCTGAAACCACAGGATTTCCTCATGTCCCAGTTCCCAGGGAGAGTCCCGATTGGGGTCAAATAACGCATAGTAATAGCGGCAGTCTGGCGTGAGATTCATAAGTTCCATCACGCCGGTGAGGTCAGTTTCCGGTGTAAGTGATACCGGCAGAACCATCTCGGGAACAAATTCTTCCGTATGAGTCGGAGTGGTCAAACGTAACTGGTATTCGCGGCGATCGCCTAAAATCAACAAGGGAATCCCCTGAGTCGGAATGGGACGAGAAGACACCACTAACCAGTATTCCCCCGGTTCACCGACTCGGAACCACAGGCGCACACTCGTAGGGGTTGTATGACCGAGAATACTGGTTTGCTTTAAGGGTGAATTCGGCCAAGGACGCTGTTCGGAATCATAAAACTTCAGAGGGCGATTCATGACGGTTTCTCATCTCCATTGCACGGATAGGGAAGGATAATTCTATTATCCTGGCAATGGAGACACTGGATTCACTCCTCGGAAGTTCCGATCGCCTTTACGGTGATTTTCCAATCAGACTGAGGATCTGGGGTGCATCTGAGTTAGGCAACCACCACCCCGCCCTACGGGCACCCCTCCAAAGGAACCACCCCGCCCTACGGGCACCCCTCCAAAGGAACCACCCCGCCCTACGGGCATCCCTCCAAAGGAACCACCCCGCCCTACGGGCACCCCTCCAGAGGAACCACCCCGCCCTACGGGCACCCCTCCAAAGGAACCACCCCGCCCTACGGGCACCCCTCCAAAGGAACCACCCCGCCCTAGGGGCACCCCTCCAGAGTCACCACCCCGCCCTAGGGGCACCCCTCCAGAGTCACCACCCCGCCCTAGGGGCACCCCTCCA
>NZ_JAFLQW010000155.1 GCF_017313335.1 Phormidium pseudopriestleyi FRX01
GCGGAAAATACGATAGGGCGCTACATTAACGACCCTCATCATGGTTGGACTACAGTGTAGGCGGTTAAAACCGCTCGTGTGGGCTTTCCACCTCGGTCTAAAGACGCGAGGCTACCAGCCCTACCGTGTTTCTCTTGTGTATCCCCCGCGATCGCCTTGATGGAGTGAATCCAAACAATGGATCACACCATTTCACACAAAGGGCGGGGGATCTTGCTGTAATCATGAGCGAATATTCCTCAATTCACCATCATCACCCCAGAACAGATACACTGGTTGAAAGCCCCTTTCACATTAGAGCCAGTGTTCTGAATGTCTTGGTCTGAGATTCCTTGCCTGAGCATCGCGATCGCACCCTTAAATACCAACTCTGATGCAAAACACTTTGCTATCTGGGTTCTGAAAGCCCCCTATCCCGGTGGCTACGTTCATTATGACTGTCCCTGGCCGGATAGTCTCACCCAAACCTGGCAAGCGTGGCATCAGCTATTTTCCCTACAGCCCTTGCCTTCAGTCTGGAATCTCCAGCCTTCATCCCAAGACAACGCCTTGTCCCTGCTCACCCCCAGCAGCAGTCACTCTCCAGCCAGTTACAGCGCTCGACTGATGCAGCAGTTAGGACTCCAGCTTTGGCAATGGCTGTTTGGGGAAGCGCTTCAAAATAGCTACTCCCAAAGCATGGGAATCGCAATGGGTCAGGACCGCCCCCTGCGGATCCAGTTAGAAATTCGGGACCCCGAACTGATCGCGTTGCCTTGGGAACTCATGCAACCCCGTCCGGGTAAACCCACCATTTGCCTCAATCCCCAATTACGATTTAGCAGGACCACCAGTGATGTAGACCCCCTGGCGATTCATTGCACTGCCCAATCTTTAAAAATTTTATTAGTCTTAGGGGAAGAAGTCGAAACCCCTGGTCATTCCTCCCAGGCAGAAAACCGCCTCCAACTGCAAAAAGAAGCGGATGCTTTAGCGCAGGTCCTCGAACAGAGCGATCGCAACCGTCAGGGGAGTGAGAATATCCTTCCCGTATCCTGTCATGTGGATACCTTACTACAGCCCACTCCCACCGAACTCATCGAAACACTCGAAACGGGCAATTATAATATTTTCTTCTATGCGGGTCACGGCATCTGTGCCCCTGCCGGAGGTCAGTTATTATTACGAAGCCTCACCCATTTAAGTGGGACGGAATTGGCTCAAGTGCTGGTTCGCTCAGAAGTGACCTTAGCGGTGTTTAATGCTTGTTGGGGTGCACAAAGCGATCGCCAGAATGAACAAGCTATCCCCCGCAGTAGTCTAGCTGAGGTCCTGATTCATCATGGCGTCCCGGCAGTGTTGGGAATGCGCGACTCGATTACCGATGAAGAAGCGTTAAGTTTTATTCAAACCTTTACCAGCGCCCTTGCGGACCGAATGTCCATTGATCGCGCTGTCGCAGTCGCCCGACAACATCTGTTAACGGTTTATAAATTCAATCAACCCGCCTGGACCTTACCTGTCCTTTATATGCATCCGGAGTTTAATGGGGAATTAATCCAACCCCTGGACTATCTGGAGACAGAACTCCCTGAGAACACGCCCTCGGGGATTCGGCCTTTAATTAGTCTGGCTTATCTGCGATCGCTCGATGTCAGCAACCAAGTCTGGCCGATTCGGGGGGGCCTCATGCGGGTGGGTCGTCGGTCTCAGAACGACTTGGTGATTCAGGAACGCTGGGTTTCCCAACGACACGCTGAAATTTTTTATCGGGATATGTCTGGGACAGGTTCAGTTCCCGCTTATTTTCTACGGGACTTTTCTCGCTATGGGACTTTGATTAAAAGTAGTAATGGTTGGCAAAAAATCCACCATCAGGAAGTGAAGTTAGAATCAGGGATTTTATTAAAATTTGGCAGTTCCCAGGGTCAAACTTTAGAGTTTGCCATTGATGAATGGCGATCGCACGACACGGGAGAGAAGGGGTAAGATAAATATCCCCTACCCTTCTCAAGCATCGGTAAAATTGTAGAAATCAGGGACAAGAAACCGGGTTTCTGAACCGCTATAGGCTTTTTTGGACTCAAATGTAAAATGTAAAAAGACGCCCTTGCTTTATCTCAGGAGTACAATTGCACATCGGAGAAATGCATGGGCGTCTATATTTAACCGGGAGTTGAACCGGGAAAAATTTAGAATAGACCGAGAGTCAGAGACTGGTCGATCGGCATGATTGCGCCGACTCCCAACCAGATGGTGAACAAAGTCCCAAACAGGAACACTGCCGTAGCCAGAGGACGACGGAAGGGGTTTTGGAATTTGTTGACATTCTCAATAAAGGGAATAACCATCAAACCAACGGGAATCGCACCCATCAATGCAATTCCTAACAGTTTGTTAGGAACAACGCGCAGCATCTGGAACGAAGGCCACAGATACCATTCGGGAAGAATTTCTAAAGGGGTCGCAAAGGGGTCAGCAGGTTCTCCGACCATTGCGGGGTCGAGAACACCTAATCCAACACACAGGGCGATCGTCCCGAGAATAACTACGGGGAAGATATACAGCAGGTCGTTTGGCCAAGCGGGTTCGCCATAATAGTTATGGCCCATCCCCATTGCCAATTTCTCCCGCAACTTCGGATCGCTCAGATCCGGCTTTTTCAAAATAGACATTTTTGAGAATCCTCTCCTTATTGTTAAGGTCGGCAGGTCTTGGCTGCAATTGCTAAAAGGATACAGCGATCGTCAGCGTGATGAATGTCAAGCAAGGAGCTCTTTACAAGGGACCGGAAATACCTTGCTTGCGAATCATTATGAAGTGCAGCAACATGAACACGGCAATCAGCCAAGGTAACACGAAGGTGTGCAGGCTGTAATAGCGAGTCAAGGTGCCTTGACCGACACTGGCACCACCCCGAAGGAGTTCCACAATTGTAGAACCGACCACAGGGATTGCTTCGGGTACCCCAGAGACGATCTTAACGGCCCAGTAACCCACTTGATCCCAAGGGAGAGAGTAGCCGGTTACGCCAAAGGAGACGGTAATTACGGCTAAGATCACGCCGGTGACCCAGGTGAGTTCCCGAGGTTTTTTGAAACCGCCGGTTAGGTAAACCCGGAAAGTGTGCAGAATCATCATCAGGACCATCATGCTGGCGGACCAGCGATGAACGGAACGGATGAGCCAACCGAAGTTGACCTCAGTCATCAGGTATTGGATGGAGGAAAAGGCTTCGGTAACGGTGGGGCGATAATAGAAGGTCATCGCGAACCCAGTGGCAAATTGGATGAGGAAGCAGACTAGGGTAATCCCGCCCAAGCAGTAGAAGATATTCACATGGGGGGGGATGTACTTGCTGGTGATGTCCTCAGCGAGCGCCTGAATTTCGAGGCGCTCTTCAAACCACTGGTATGTTTTGGAGTTCGTTACGTCTTTGGAAAACATTGCAGCAAGCGTTCCGAAAAGATTAATGCGTTTCTTCCAAAATGTAACATAATTTAAACACTATTTTCATAAATCTAGGTCCCTTTGGCGATTGTCGCTAATCCCTTTCCCTTTGGCCCTTCTGTGCAAGGGCTTGGGGTGGGGATCATCTATGAAGGTGGGGGGCTACTTTTATGAGAAAAGGTCAGCATCAAAGGGCCCGATCGCCCCGGGGGAGCGATCGCGCAGTCGGGTGGGGTCTAGAGTTTAGGAGTTAGGGTTACAAATTAAGAAACCACCCCGTCCCTTCGGGACACCCCTCCAAGGGAGGGGAATTAGCCTGGATCCCCGGCCAGATCAAGCGATTGAACAATGCAAAAATTAATTGGGCTGGGAGAATGACACAGCCCTACCTTGCCAAGGGGAGGGGATCGGAGGTGCAGTTAATTGTCAGGTCAATCACCATGAGCTTAGTTCTGTGGCTGAAGCCACAGAACGCGGACCCACCCTAACCCGGACCAAGACATCGGGGAGGGGACCGGAGTAGATCGCAGCACAGCCCTTTCTTGTCAACCCTCCCAACGCTAGATAGCCAAATTCCCTAAACTGGGGTAACTTTAGCTCATATATTTACACTCGAAAATTTGATATAAGCTTTGATCAACCTTTCAAAATCGGCATTATGGCAAAACGAGTATTCCGAGTAGGGCTGTTATTGGTCTTGCAATTTACCCTTGCCTGTTGCTGGTGGACGCCAGAGGCATTCGCCCTGAGCGAAGAGCAGCAGTTGATTTCGCAAGCGTGGCGGATCGTTAACTACTCCTATGTAGATGAGAGCTTTAACCATCAAAATTGGTGGTTCGTGCGGCAAAAGGCACTGAAAAACCCCCTGAAAAATCGCGAAGAAACTTATGGGCAGATTCAAGAAATGCTCGCGAGTTTGGATGACCCCTTTACCCGATTATTAAAACCCGATCAGTATCGAAGTTTACAAGTCAATACCTCGGGAGAGTTAACTGGGGTAGGTTTACAAATTGCCCTAGATGAGGAGACGGGAACTGTCGCCGTGATTGCCCCGATTGATGGGTCTCCAGGTCAGAGAGCGGGATTGCTCCCGGGCGATCGCATTCTGAAAATTGAAGGCACCTCTACGGTAGGTTTAACCTTAGATAAAGCGGCAGCTAGAATGCGCGGCCCCATTGGAACCACAGTCACCCTCACCATTAGACGAACAGAAACTCAAGCGGTTGAAGAGGTTCCTCTCGTCCGGGAGTTAATTGCCTTAAACCCAGTCATCTCAAAATTGCAGCAAACCCCCGATGGTCGTTCCGTGGGCTACATTCGTCTGAGTCAATTCAACGCCAATGCAACCACAGAAATTGCCCAGACGGTGCAGGAGTTTGAGGAGCAAGGGGCGGATGCCTACATTCTGGATCTGCGAAGCAATCCGGGAGGACTATTACAAGCGGGGATAGAAATTGCCCGACAGTGGCTAGATGGAGGTACGATAGTCTATACAGTGAACCGGCAAGGCATAGTCGGCAGTTTTGAAGCGATGGA
>NZ_JAFLQW010000363.1 GCF_017313335.1 Phormidium pseudopriestleyi FRX01
AATCGAAGATTGGATAGACCAACTGCCTAACCCCACAGAACAAGACTCTGCCCATTAACATGGGCGCGAAAGGGTTCGCTACATCCCACGCTTAAAAGACGTGGGTTTTGCTCCCCTCTCGAACTCTCCCGCTCTATAATTATGAACAAATCAAAAAAACGGATGTTGGTCTGCACCGCAGTCGCCCTATTATCCGGTGCCTTGGGTTCATTTTGGGGGGGGCAAATGCGGTGGCTGGCCCATACCCAACAGTGCAATACGAGTGATTATGTTTGGTTAAATACCTTGTGCCGAGTGCAACAGAGCCCCGCGATGTTCAAAGGTGGTACCGCTGGATTGTGGACTGGGACGATTTTGGGGGCCTTTCTTGCGGGAATTGCCACTCGCCACCCCAAGGGGAAAAGCCTGACGGGACAGGGAAATCCAGAAGTCTCTGGAGGAGAAGGGGACCGGCTGGAGTTAGAGGGGTTAACCCCGGAACAACTGGCACAGGTGCGGGAGTTGATTGCCCTGCTGAAAACTCAACCGGCGGATTTGACCCAGGGTTCAGGAGGACCGAAGGCGATCGCCTCCAAACCCGTCAGTCTGATGGAATTTCAGCAGTGGCTAAGTGCGGTAGCCCAGTTCCAGGAAATCTCCCCTCTCACCCCACTCCAGGCGCGGCATTTGTTGCATGAACTGGGATTTTCTGACGAGGCGATCGCCCAGGCGCAAGTCTCCCTCTCCCAACCCATAGAACGACCCTAAAACCGCCTCAGCTTCGATGTTTCCCCCTTTGATTTTTTCACACTAAAACCTCAAAAGGCTGGCCTTAATCCCCGAAATAAGGGAGCCTAAGAGCAACATCACCGGGATAATCTCCAGTCGCCCCATCCACATCAACAAAATTAACACCAGCTTCCCACCCCATTGCAAATCGGGATGGGAGATTCCCGTAGATAAACCCACCCCACTGAGTGCGGAAGCGGCTTCAAAAATCGTATCGCTTAATTGGTATCCCTCCGGAACCAGATGGTTTAAAACGATCACCCCAACGCCCAACCAGCTCATCCAGAGTACCGCCAAAATTGCCGCTTTTTCAATCTGTCGATAGGCTTGCGCTTGCCCAAAGGATTTACCATCTAACTGATAGCGCATGAGTTGATGGGGTCGCAGAGAAATCCGGCGAAAGTGCCACACTACTCCTTTATAAAGGGTCAGGACCCGCTTGATTTTCAGTCCGCCCACTGTGGACCCAGCAGCACCTCCGATCACCATTGCTACAGTTAATAACACTTTGGCACTGTTACTCCAGGTTTCCACATCAGCGGTGTTAAAGCCACAAGTGGTCAAGGCAGAGACCCATTGAAATGCACTGTCAATCCAAAGTAGGGACCCGTGAAACCAATAGTTTTCTAACAACAAGACGAGTACGCCTACCCCTAAAAGTAGCCAGAGGGCGCGATATTCTTCCCGGTTCCACAATACAGAGAAATGCCGATCGCGCAGCAGGCGATCGTGAATCGCAAAGCCGATCGCCCCGGCAATCATCATCGGCACAATCGCCAGTTGAATCACTGGAGAATAAGCGCTAATATTCTCCCCCGTCACATCAAAACCCCCAGTGGAAATGACCGTCAATCCATGATTGAGCGCTTCCCACCAAGGCATTCCCAGTACCCCCAATCCCCCAATGCAAACCCCGGTGTAGATCAGATAAATTTTCCAAATTCGACGCACAGTTCCGGTGACGGTCAAGGCAATTCGCTTACTGCGTCCTTCAGCGTTGTAGAGTTTAAACGGTTCTATGGTGGGGTCGAGCACGCACAGCATCAAGACGATCGTTCCGACTCCCCCAATCCATTGCATAAAGGAACGCCACCATTGCAACGAGTAAGGCAGTTCCCGGGAGTTGAGGGCCATCGTCAATCCGGTACTGGTAAAGCCGGAAAAGGCTTCAAAAATAGCATTCCAGGGATTTTGAAACCGGACCAGGGTATCGGAGACATCTGAGAGTAAGGCCAAATGGGAGGCAACTGCCACAAACGGAATCGCACCCACCAAGGGAATTAAGGCCCAACTCAGGGCCACTGTAATCATGGCATGACGCAGGTGCGCTTGTTCGCTATACTGCTGAACGCTGCGATAAAGGAGTTGACCGATGCCAAAAGACACAATGCTGGTCAACAAAAAAGCGGAGATCGCATAAAACTCCTGAAATGCAACACAAACCCAGATGGAGACCAATGCCATCCCTCCGGGGATATGCAGCATTAAACCCACATCCCGCAGAATTGTCTTCGTATATGCCCGCACCTTAATCCATCTCTCATGTTATGGTTCCTTAACCATGCTATAGAGATGTTGGGCGATAATCACCTCGGGGTTGACCAACGCCTGCACCCCCAGTTTTTCAAACAGTCCTTGATGGCACGATTGGTTAACCCGACTAATCAGGATCTTAATTCCGCAGTCTTTCCCCAGAAACATTGTCATCAGGTTCACCGAATCATCGCCGGTGGTGGCAACCAACACATCGGCTTTGTCGGCTTGAGCTTCCTCCAATATCCCCCCGATCGCAATATCTCCATGAAAGACTTCCACATCATATTTTTCCACTATCTTGCGGGCGCGTTCCTCCGATGCCTCGATGATGGCTACCTTGTGACCGTCATTCAGGGCTAATTCCGCTAAACTAGAGCCGGACGGCCCCGCACCAACGATAATAAAATACATCCGCTTGATGGCGATCTCTCCTTTGTAAATCCAGGGTAAGGCCCCTTCCAGCTCAAACAAACCAGTGGTCTGGAGGGACAATTAACATTAATATTATGGGTAAAGACAAGGGAGATTGACATTTCACTAGAGTCACGAGTTGGGTGGTCGTCCCAACTCCCCCTGACCCTGTAGAGTGGAGTAAACCCTAACAGCAACACACAAGGTCCACAGAACACCAAGGGCGATCGAACTAACGGGACCCGGGCGAAACTTTTCCCACTCCTACCCTATAGCCTGCCTTGATAGCGAAACCAAGGGATATGTACAGCATCACACAGATATTAATTTCCGATTTTGTTAAAAAACTCCGCGAAGGCTATTCCCGAATGTATGGCGGACTTAAGCCCGACTATGCCGATATTATTGCCTGGGCCGGAGGCATGGCTTTAGAGAATATTGCCAACAGTGACGCTCTCTATCATAATGTCGAGCATACCATCTTGGTTACCCTCGTCGGGCAGGAAATTCTCCGAGGTAAACATATCCGCGAAGGCGGGGTTTCTTGTGAAGATTGGCTGCATTTCACCATTTCTTTGTTATGTCATGATATTGGCTATGTCAAGGGGGTTTGCCTAGACGATAGTGAAGGATTGTATGCCACCGGCATCGATGGTAGAATGGTCGCGCTCGATCCGGGCTGCACTGACGCCAGTTTGACTCCCTATCACGTCGATCGCGGTAAATTGTTTATTGAAGAACGCTTTGGCGGCCATACTTTAATCAATTCTGAAGAAATTAAACTCAATATTGAACTGACTCGTTTTCCGGTTCCGGCAGAGGCTGATCACCAAGATACGGTTCACTATCCCGGTTTAGTTCGGGCGGCAGATTTAATCGGTCAACTCAGTGATCCTCGCTATCTCAAGAAGATTTCTGGGTTATTTTATGAGTTTGAAGAAACGGGGTTTAATCAAAAGGTGGGCTATCGAAATCCGGGAGACTTGAGAAAGAATTATCCTAAATTTTATTGGGGAGTTGTTCATCAATATATTAAGGATGGGTTGAGTTGTCTGGAGTTGACTCAACAGGGAAAACAAATTATTGCTAATCTTTATGCCAATGTGTTTGTAGTCGAACATGAACCCCCCAAGCCAGAATAAGGGAGTCCAAAAAAATAAATTATCCAAGTTCTGCCGTGAAAAACCTGACTCTGACGCTGCGCAGGCAGGCGAGCTCCGCGAGTGCCCCACCGTTAACGGGTGTGGGTTTTGGGTATTTTATTTTTTGGAGTTCCCTAAATGTCCATTTATAGGGTGGGGTTATCTCGATTATTCTAATCTCCGCTTGACCGAAAATTATCCGAAGTCATCAAAGAAAAAAGGTTTATAAAAATGTTTAGAAATACCACTCAGGCGTTCTATGCCGAACTTAAAGCACTCTTAGCATCCAAGGAAACGATTGTCTGGCGGGGTGTAAAACTCAAATCCGGGCGATCGCGATGGGTAAAAATCACCTCTCCCCGCGAACGAGTTGATATCATTCCTCATCTCAACTCTAATATCTTTGCTCAAATTGCCGCAACCTTTTGGGAAATGGCCGGTCGTCAAGACTTAAGATTCTTATATCACTATTTACCCCAATCCCTGGACTTTTTTGCAGAGAAACCCTTCCCAGGTCTTAGGGATGATTTGCATGAAAAACCCTGGCATCTCAACCCCAAAATCCAAAAAGTTGTCCAACTTTTAAACAGTGATTCGAGTAGCTGCGATGCGGTGATTAACTTATCGTACCCTCAATTAAAAAACACAGAACATCCCGGAAATTTTGCTCAGAATTGGATGCAATTTTTAATCAGAAACGGTGAACTGCATCTGAATGTTTGCCTTCAGTCTAATGATATTTTGGCAGGAACTTCCGGAGTCAATCCCTTTGGATTGAGCATTATTCAGGAGGCAGTCGCCTATTGGACAGGGACCCAAGTGGGTGAATTTTGTTGCTTCATCAGCGAATTGCATCTGCGCGATCGCCACTCTCAGCAAGCGCAACATATCCTAGACTCCCTCACCCCCAAAACCTTGTATGAGTTCGGATTTACACCCCCTCAATTTACTACCCCATTGGCCGAAATTGATAGAACCTTATCCCAGTGGGTTGAGTTAGAACATAAAATGCGCCAAGGGTCATTGACAGTCTTGGATGAACTCAAGGATATCCCCGATGAGTTAGTCAGAAATAGTTTAGAAGTTTTGTACATTTACAATCGCCATCTTCAGGGAGATAATCCCCAACAAATTGCCGACTTAATCGCCAACTTACCCACCCACGACTTCAAAATTGCCGTAATCGAGTATTTTTCTCGCCTCTGGAACAACCGCGAAGTAATTCCCTTACAAACCCAGGAAAAAGACTACTTCGATTATCTTTGGCAAACCCAAAATATAACCGAGTTTTACTCCTTCTCAAGCATATTCGAGTTATTAAGCATACTCCACTACAAGAAAACCCTAGTCTATAAAAATAGCTGGAAAAAACACGGAGAAGCCCTCGGCGTATTTGCTGGAATTTCCCGCAAATACGACCGCCTCGAAACCATGTTCACCGAAAATGTCAAACCCACTGCGGATGAATCTGTACTGGATACCTTTGCCGATTTAGCGGTTTATTCCACCAAATATTTAACCTATCTTGCGGAACATTATCCTGAAATGTTTCAAGACTTCATTCAACCCGATTCAGCAGCAGAAACCTTACAAACCTATTGGCATAATGAAGGATTCGACCCCACCTCTAAACTGTTAACTCAAAGGTATCAATCCTCCGACCAATGGCAGCAGATATCCACCTATCAAGGCTGTTTTGAAGCGATTCGAGATGCTTATAAAGAATTAGAGGATATTTTCGTCAATAACGATTGGAGAGTCAGCGATCGCCGCAAATGTAGCTTATCGGCAGACTTGGCGATCGTTTCTCTGCACTATCTCGTCCTGGCATCCCAACAGGAACCGGAGAATTTCCAAAAATTTGCCGAGGCGATCGCAAATTTGTAAGTGTCCGATGACAGCAATCCATGATAGGATAAAAAATTTGGCAAATCCGAACGAGAACCCGGGAAGGGCAACCCAACAGTAATACGGAATGGGGGATTCCCCCAGGCGAAGCCATTCAGAAGTTAGGGATAAATCATGGATCGATTTCGAGTAGAAGTAATTACCAAAACCCCAAATCCTCAGCAGGTTATTTATGCAGCAATGCACCAAGACTATAGCGAGGGATTTGTTTATGACGACCACGATTCTTGGCCCTCCGAATCCAAATGTGGTGAACTCATCGTTAAGCGTCTGTTAGCCGGAGAACGGGGCCATTATGGACCGATTGAACACGTAGGAATTGTGTTAAATTGTGGCTTTTTTCCCCATAGCGTCATGCAGCAAATTCGCACCCATCGCGTCGGAATTTCATTCGATGTACAGTGTTTAGCGGGTAACACTGAGGTGACCTTTGTTCAATCTTCCGGTACCTTGCGTAAAATAAAAATTGCCGAACTTTCCGATTTGTGGGCTAACGGAGAAAAGGCGATTGGTCAACAGTCCATCAAAGGTAGGAATGAGGAACCTCCTGAAGAATATCGCCGGAATTGTAAAACCCGCCTACCAAAAATGCGGTTAAGCGTTCTGAACGAAACCACGGGAGTATTTGAAACAGGCGATCTTAAACAGGTCATTGTAATAGGGATTCAACCCGTTTATCGCATCACCTTAGAGGATGGAAAAACCCTGGATTGCACGACCAATCACCGCTTATTTACCTCCGAAGGATGGCAGAGGATGGTCCAAGCGGTTGGTTTAGTCACGGATCAAGAGGGTCAGGTCCTTGAACTCACTAAATCTTGTGCAGTGATCTCTCAGGACTTACGCATGAACCCTAAATCTGTAGGGGCGATTCGCGAATCGCCTCTACAACAGCAAATTTGTCAAGGGTTTGCTGCCTCGGAAATTTCGGAAAAGTCGCATTATTCTAACCATTTATTACAGGCGCATCCGGTGAAGGTGACTCATGTTGAGTTTTTGGGATGCCAGATGACCTATGATTTAGAAGTAGAAGGCCCTTGGCATAATTTCGTCGCTAATGGAATGGTAGTTCATAACTCGAATCGCTATACGGGTAACCGGATTGTTGATGCAGCAAAAGGCATTCGAGACATTGAAGATGTGTTTTATTTACGTCCCGTTGGCTACTATACCGATCGCCAGGGAAAACGCTATGAATATACCCAACAACAACGCGATCGCGATTTAGCTTGGTGTAACGAAGCAGCCAAACGCTATCAGGTTCTGATTAAAGAAGGGACATCAGAAGAACACGCCCGAGGCATTATTCCCTTTGATGTCCGCCAACACTGGGTTGTCTCCTTCAATGCGCGAAGTCTCATGCACTTACTCGATCTTCGCGCCAAACCTGACGCCCAACTCGAATGCCAAAAACTCTGCGATTTGATTTGGCCGCATTTTCAAGAATGGGTCCCCGCCATAGCAGAATGGTATGAGAAATATCGTCTCAAAAAAGGTCGTTTATCTCCCTAACTTACGGACGGTATAGAGAGACAACCCCTCTCTCTATACCCCCGTTGACCCAAACCCATTTGCACCTCTTCCAGTTGCCATGATTTCCGTAGTCGCCACCTCAATTTCAGGTCTTAAAACTGGAGTAATTGCCATTTGAGCAATTCTCATTCCCTTAACTACCTGAAACTCTTCTTGTCCATGATTGATTAAAATCACCTTAATTTCTCCCCGATACCCTTCATCAATGGTTCCCGGAGTATTCAAAACCGTAATCCCCTGTTTATAAGCTAACCCACTTCTTGGCCTAATTTGTGCTTCCGTCAAAGGCGGTAATTCAATCGCAATTCCCGTTCCAATTAACGAACGTTCTCCCGGATGTAGCGTCACCTCTTCATTCGCCGATAAATCCATTGCTGAATCGTTGTCATGGGCATAAGTTGGAATAATCGCATCCGGATGTAAGGGATAAATTTTTAGTTTCATCTTGGGTGTTTAGTGACCTTCTAACTCAGGCATTTTCTGGGGATCATCTCAATTAGCAATCCACCAGGCAAGCTGGACTGGATGATTTTAATCAATTTTGGGGTAAAAATCAAGAGGTTATTTTCCAGAATAATGGGGTATAAATAACAGTAGTGCGAGCATCTTGCTCGCTGCTTCTAAAAGCGAGCAAGATGCTCGCACTCCCTAATGCCATACATCCTAACAATTGAATTATTATGCCTTATATCATTCAAACCGTTACCCCAGAAACCAATTATCACCTCCGCCTCCTCTACAGGAACGGAACGGTTATTGTTCTTGATTTTGCCCCGATTATTGAGGAAGGAGGAGTCTTTTCCCGATTATCCGATCCAGCCTTCTTTTCACAAGTCAAACGCTCAAAAGACGGTCGATCCATTGAATGGCCGGGAGAAATTGACTTTTGTGCTGATGCCTTATGGTTTCAAGCTCATCCTGATGATAACCCGTTTATTGCTTCATCTTCCGCCGCATCTAAAGCTCTATAAACCGATTATTTTAACCCTAATTATTAGTCTTTTCTTCCCTAAACTGTTACCATAAATAGAAACGATTGGGTAGCTAGAAATTAATGGAACTGGAAGAACTTAGACCCACCTGGGATGAATATTTTATTATGTTGGCAAAATTGGCGGCGATGCGTTCGACTTGCCTTGCTTTTCCCGTGGGTGCAGTGATTGTTAAAAATAAGCAGGTTGTGGCAACAGGTTACAATGGTTCCCCATCAGGTACGGCCCATTGTACTGCCCAGGGCTACTGTTATCCTGGATTGAGTAGCTGTGCAGAAAGTAAGTCTTTGCCTTCTCGGGCGGTTCATGCCGAAGCGAATGCGATCGCCCAAGCGGCTAAACATGGAATTTCCACCGAAGGGTCCAGCATTTATGTCACCCTCGAACCTTGTTTATCTTGCTTAAAATTAATTATTTCGGCAGGAATTCATGAGGTATTTTTCGAGACCGAATTTAACAGTGGAAACAGCCTTTTAGTGCGAGATTCCTTTATTCAGGATGGGTTAGTCACTCTCAAACAAATTCATGTTTCTGAGGCGATCGCCCAAAAAGCCGCTACCTTTTTAATAAACCCAACCTCCGTGGCCACCCAATCCCTTGTCTAAAAGAATTAAGAATTAAGAGTTAACCCCCATTAATTCTTAATTCTTGCCTGTCCTACGGACGATGACTGCGGCGAATTTCAGTGATTTGGTCTGCCAACTCTAAAATCGGTCCGGGCATATTCGGTCCCGTTAAAATAATATCAACGTGACTCGGGCGGTTTTCTAAAAATTCCAACACCTCCGATTCTGGAATCAAGCCAAAACTAATGGCTAAACTCAACTCATCCAGAACCACCAAAGAATATTTCCCTTCAGAAACCACCTGTTGGGTATAGTCCCATAATTTCCGCAGAGAACCGGCCTCAATTTCATCTAACTCTGGGGTATCAATGCAGCGAGGCAGGTCACAACGAACCCAATCCAGGTTTTGTCCGAGTTGAACCGGGGCCTCTGGACCCTGACCAATTCCTCCCTTGAGAAACTGGACCACCAGGACCGGGGTCCCCTGACCCGAAATTCTCAGGGCCTGGGCCATCACACTGGTAAAAAAGTTGCGGTGGCTGCTGGTAAAAACTTGTAGCAACCCGTACACCGCGTAGGGTAGACGACAAGGGTTATCGAGAGTGGGACTTTCAAGCTGTGCAATCATTGTGGCAATATTTCCGAGGGGTGACGAAACTGAAAGGGTAGACCGAGGGACTGCCAGGAAATGAATTCGGGCAATCCAATCAAGTCAATATGTAGTGTAGTGTAACCAGATTATGCCACGAAAAAACACTAAATGTACAAAATCCCGCGAAATGCCCGAGGCGCGGGAACTTTGGTCAAAATTACGGAAAAACTAAGATTTATTCCCTGGGAAGGGGAACAGTGGTAGAGTCTATTTTGGGTCAATATGAGGAGTTTTGTGTCGTGAGATTGGTAATTCTGGGAGGGCCAGGAGCAGGAAAGGGGACCCAGGCGAGTCAGCTATGCAGTCGCCTGAATATTCCTTGCATTTCAACCGGGGAAATCCTGTTTAAGGCGATCGCCGCCCAAACTGAATTAGGCAGGCAGGCGCAACTTTATGCAGAACGCGGGGAACTGGTCCCCGACCCCATCATGATTAAGTTTGTGCGCGAACAGTTAACCCAACCCTATACGGAAAATGGGTGGTTACTCGATGGCTATCCTCGCACTTCTTTCCAAGCGGAAGAACTGGATTTTTTACTGGAATCCTTGCAGCAGACCCTAGATTGGGCAATTTGGCTGAATGTATCCGACTCAGAGTTAATGCGCCGGTCCCTCCAGCGATCGCAAACTCGACCAGAAAGAGGGCGTCCCGATGATGAACCAGAATTCCTGCGCCGTCGGATCCAGTTATTCCGAGAACGCACGATCCCCATCTTGGACTACTACAACTATGGCAATCGCCTCCTCACCATTGACGGCGATCGGCCTCCCGAAGAGATCCAAGAGGAAATTTGGAAAACAGTCAACCCTAACAAAACGCAACCCTCATCATGATTTGGCAGCGTCCCGATGGCCGAAAACCGGCACAACTGCGTCCGATTCGGTTTGAGA
Source organism: Phormidium pseudopriestleyi FRX01 (assembly GCF_017313335.1). Lineage (GTDB taxonomy): Bacteria > Cyanobacteriota > Cyanobacteriia > Cyanobacteriales > Laspinemataceae > Laspinema > Laspinema pseudopriestleyi. Next base: position 10,399 of record NZ_JAFLQW010000363.1, read on the forward strand.
AAGACTTTACCCGCTTTGCAAATAGTTCCGTCTTGACCCGTTGTGGCGATACCCAGGTCCTCTGTACCGTCACCATCGAACCCGGAGTCCCCCGATTCCTAGCGAATCAAGGCAGTGGCTGGTTAACGGCAGAATATCGAATGCTTCCCGGTGCCACGCCGCAACGGCAATCCCGAGAATTCATGAAACTGTCGGGACGGACTCAAGAGATTCAACGCCTAATCGGACGTAGTTTACGCGCTGCACTGGATTTAAAAGCACTAGGAGAACGGACGATTCTGATTGATGCTGATGTCCTCCAAGCGGATGCTGGAACCCGTACCACGTCGATTACTGGGGGATTTGTAGCCCTAGCCTTGGCGATCGAGAAACTGGTGCGATCGGGAGAGTTAGAAAAGTCCCCAATTTGTCGCCAAGTCGCCGCTGTTTCGGTGGGGTTATTTGAGGGTGAACCCTATTTGGACCTCAATTACCCGGAAGATGTGGCGGCGGATATTGATTTTAATGTAGTGATGAGCGATCGGCTTGATATTATCGAATTGCAGGGAACTGCTGAAGCTGGCAGTTTTAATCGCACCGAACTCAATCGCATTTTAGATATGGCAGAAACCGGAATTCAGGAATTAGTAACGGCACAAAAACAGGCCATTTACGGGGTGAAAAAGGGGTATTAAAACCCGCACCCATGCATGGTGGGGCTATACGGACAAAGCCCGCCTGCGCGGGCTAAAGAGTACAACGACTTTTGAACGGAGGATTTGGTATAAAATTATCTATCCTTGACTATCAACGGATTAATTGACTCTCATGACTAACGATGAATTGTCTGATGAATATGACTTTTCTCAATTAAGTGGAGGGGTCCAGGGCAAATATGTCGAGCGCTATCGAAAAGGAACGAATTTGGTCCTGCTAGATCCAGATGTAGCGCGCGCTTTCCCCAACCAGGAATCGGTGAATGAAGCCTTGCGGTTGTTAATTCAAATTTCTGAACGTCTACGAGAATAAATCGGCAATCGAGTATGATAATTTGAGAGGATATGGCTATCCAGAAATTGCCTTTAAATCGAGAACTCCCTATCGAACTGCCTCCGGCAAAAATGGCTGAATTTTGTCAGCGATGGAAAGTTGAAGAGTTTTACTTGTTTGGGTCAGTTTTGCGCGAGGATTTTCGACCCGAGAGTGATATTGATGTGATGGTAAAATTTCAGCCTAATGCGGGGTGGGGATTGCTAGAACTCGTGCGGATGAAACGAGAACTGGAAATTTGGCTAGAGCGTCCGGTTGATTTAAT
>NZ_JAFLQW010000513.1 GCF_017313335.1 Phormidium pseudopriestleyi FRX01
GATCGCCCCTCAACGAACTCCGGGTGGAAAACAGCCTGTTGTGGCTGATTCAACTGGGTGTATTGCGTCGAGAAGTCGATGGTCAAGGGATTACCGATAGTTTCCGCCTCACTCCCCTGGGACGGCAATTGGTGGCGGGATGGGAACAGTCCACGGGCCAAATTCCCCCCCCATCCTGGGGCGATCGCCTTTATAATTTCCTCAATCGTTGGGTACGATTGCCCATCTTTTAGCAAAACCACTGAGAAATTTCTGCCATTATGAAAGCCATTATGGTTGTTGGGACCACATCCCACGCCGGGAAATCGGCGATCGCCACGGCCCTATGCCGGATCCTCTATCGCCGAGGGATGCGCGTCGCCCCTTTTAAAGGACAAAACATGGCCTTAAATGCCTACGTTACCCTCAAAGGTGGCGAAATCGGCTACGCCCAAGCGGTACAAGCCTGGGCGGCTGGAATTGACCCGGAAGTGGAAATGAACCCGATTTTATTAAAACCCCAAGGGGATATGACTTCCCAAGTCATCCTCAGAGGAAAACCCGAGGGCTGCGTGGGGGCAGCAGAATACTATGAAAAGTTTTTTGATCGGGGCTGGAGTGCGATCGTTGCATCCTTGAACCAGCTTGCCAAAGACTTTGATATCATCGTCTGTGAAGGGGCCGGAAGTCCAGCAGAAATCAATCTCAAACATCGAGATTTAACGAATATGCGCGTTGCCAAACATCTCAACGCGCCCACTATTTTGGTGGTAGATATTGACCGAGGCGGTGCTTTTGCTCATGTGGTGGGGACATTAGCATTATTAGACCCCGAAGAACGGGCTTTAATTCGTGGGGTTGTAATTAATAAGTTTAGAGGACAGCGATCGCTCCTTGACTCGGGAATTACCTGGTTAGAGGAATACACTGGCATTCCCGTACTCGGGGTGATTCCTTGGATCGAGGAAATGTTTCCCGCAGAAGACTCCCTAAGTTTATTAAATGCTCCCACTCACAAAGAAGAGAGCGAAATTACTATTGCGGTGATTCGCTTACCCCGAATTTCTAATTTTACGGATTTCGACCCCTTAGAAGCCGAACCGAGTGTCACCCTCAAATATATCAGCCCCAAACAATCTTTGGGCTATCCCGATGCAGTGATTATCCCCGGTTCTAAAACCACCATTGCGGATTTGCTCGTGCTTAAACAAACTGGGATGGCGGAGGAATTGCAAAACTATGTGGCTGGAGGCGGAACTGTTTTAGGCATTTGTGGCGGCTACCAAATGTTAGGCCAAGTTGTGGCAGATCCAGAAGGGGTTGAAGGCATCGAAGGACGATTTGAAGGATTGAATCTCTTGCCGATTAAAACCGTCATTACAACCCATAAAGTGTCTCGCCAACGGGTGGTTAATTCTCATTATCCCACCCCGGGGTTACCCGTTACGGGCTACGAAATTCACCAGGGTCGGACTCAACCAAGCGAACGGTTCAATGGCGCATTATCTCCAGATATTAAACCCCTATTTGATGATTTGAATTTGGGACTGGTGGATAAAGAGCTATCCGTTTGGGGTTGCTATTTGCATGGTCTGTTTGATAATGGACCTTGGCGGCGGGCTTGGTTAAATCGCCTCCGCAATCAAAGAGGGTTAAAATCATTACCAACCGGGATTGCTAATTACTCAGACCAACGAGAAGAAATTATTGATGCTTTGGCAACGATTGTCGAAGCCCATTTAGATTTAACTCCCTTGTTATGAAAATAGTTGGAAAAACCACAATGAGATGGGGGCGACTCGACTGGGGAACAATCAATATTTACCCTTCACCCAAGCTAAAATTATGAGTGTAGATGTTATTTTTTTACCCGATCGCATTACGGTAAAAGCTGAGGTCGGAGAACCCTTACTAGAGGTGGCAAAACGGGCTGGAATTACGATTCCAACCGGATGTTTAATGGGGTCTTGTCATGCTTGCGAAGTAGAAATTGATGGCGATCGCACCGTTTGTTCCTGTATTTCTGGCGTGCCTGGGGGTCAAGAACGGGTCACCATTAATCTCTATATCGACCCAACCTGGTAACGGGTAAATATCACCCGATGCAATTTTTATCCTAAATCCCTTTCCCAAAATGGGAGAGGGACTTTGATTTTGCTCCCCTTCTCACCCAATGGTTGAAGGGTGGATATCATGAGAACAAAATTGTGGTAAATTGAGTGAAAATACCCGGTCTTAAGTTAACAAATTAAAGATTTTAAATTTGAGAAAATTCTAGCTTATCTTAAAAGAATCACCCCAGGCGATTCCGATGCCTTGGACTCCGATCGCCCTTCTGTGGCTCCCCTTCAGCCTTCTGCCGAATTACTATGCTGCAACCTAATTATTTACCCTTCTATTCCCCAGACTTAGAACAAGCGATCAACCGATCGCCGATGGTCGTTTCTCCCGATACCCGCCTGATTGATGTCATTACCCAAATGGCTCACGCTAGAGCGAGTTGTGCCCTGACTGATGTGACCGCATCAATGGCATTCAGTCCTTTAGATGATGCGGGAGACGGCTGTGTATTGGTGATGGAGGGTGAGCAATTACGGGGAATTTTTAGTGAACGCGATGTTGTGCATTTGTGTGCGGCGGGGGTAAAAATTGTAGAAATTACCATTGCCGAAGTCATGACGAGGGAGGTAATTACCTTACTTCAGTCTGAATTTCGGGACCTGTTTCAAGTCCTCTCCCTGATGCAGAAACATTGTATTCGTCACTTGCCAATTGTAGCCGAACAGGGTCAAGTTTTAGGCATTTTGAGTCATGGTAGTATCCGAAAAGTGCTACAGCCGGTGAATCTCCTCAAGGCGCGATCGGTATTAGAGGTGATGATTCGCTTCGGTCGTGACGGCACCACCGACTGCATCCTTGCTGTCCCTAGCGGAATTGATGTCTCGGAACAAGGTTAGCTGTGTGGTGATTACCCAGATGCCAGAAATCCTTAACCCTGACTTCACCGAGGGTTCCTTTCACAGTATCCCGATTTCTCCCTCAGAATCGGACTCTCAATCTGAGAGTCGCCGGGAAACTGGACCGATCGCTCTCGGGATGGTCACAGAACGGGACCTCGTGCAATTTCATGCGTTGGATCTGGATTTGAACAGCACCTCGGCGGCGATCGTGATGAGTCAACCTTTATTTTCACTCAAACCCGACGACTCCCTGTGGAACGCTCATCAGATGATGAAACAGTGGTCTGTGCGCCGGTTAGTTGTCGTCTCTGAACAAGGGAAACTGTTAGGAATTGTCACCCAATCTACCCTCCTGCAAGCCTTTGATCCAATGGAAATGTATCGGGTGATTGAGATATTACAACAATCTGTTGAAGAACAGCTCGTTGAACTCACCGAAACGAATGAACTCTTGCAAAAAGAGATTTTAGAACGTCAACAAGCCCAGGAAGAATTAAATCTGGCCCTCGCCCAAGAAAAGGAACTGAATGAACTGAAATCAAGCTTTACTTCAATGGTGACTCACGAATTCCGAAATCCACTCACCTCGATTTTATGTGCCTCCCAATTATTAGAAAGATTTGCAGATAAAATAACGGAAGAACAACGGTTTAATTACCTGCAAATGATTCAAAAAACCGCTGAATATATGGAGCAGATGATTGATGATTTGCTAGTTCTGGGGCAGGTCGAAAATCGACAATTGGAGTATGAACCGCACTCCCTATATTTAGTCAGATTATGTCAGGATTTGGTCGAAGAACGACAATTTAGCGATATCGAACATCATTCTATTATCTTTCAGGCAGTCGGTTCGACTGACGATGCCTGTCTCGATGAAAAACTCTTGCGCTACATTCTAGGCAATTTGCTCACCAATGCTTGCAAATATTCCCCCTCTACTACCCCGATTTATTTTGATTTAATTTGTCAAGACAATCAGGCTATTTTTAAAATTCGCGATGCCGGAATTGGCATTCCGGTAGAGGACCGCAAACGCTTGTTCCAGTCCTTTCATCGGGCGAGAAATGTAGGGAAAATACCGGGAACGGGATTGGGACTGACGATTGTGAAAAACTGCATAGAAGCACATCACGGTGAGATTGCCGTAGAGAGTGAAGTCAATGTGGGGACTACCTTTACGGTAACTTTACCCTTAACTCCAGAAAATGCCGCAAATTGTTGACTATTCCGTTAGGATTGAGAATAGTCGGCGATCGCATAGTCCCGAAATCGTTCTAAATCAGCTTGAATCGTGGATTCTACAACGCGACCTAAAAATAAATTATCCAGAAGCTGTCCCAGAATACCCGGAATAGCATAGGCGATGGTGAGCTTAACTACACTGCCTTCTTGATAGCGATCGTAAAAACGAATTGCTCCTCGATTCGGCAATCCATCCACCGATTCCCACTGAATAATTTGGTTCGGAACAATTTTCAAAATCCGCGACAGCCAACTAAATTCAAATCCCCCAGAGGCTAATTTCCACCGCGATAATTCCGGATCTTCTTCTAAAATCTGCACCGATTCAATCCATTTCATCCAGCGGGGCATCTGCTCTAAATCAGACCACAGACTCCAGACATGATCAATCGGGGTGCTGACTTCTACTAAGACGCTATGTTCTAACCAGTTTGTCATCAGAATTTAAACGTTTAAATTGATAGTTTATCGGTTGAACTCGTTTTATATATAGCAGTCCTAAATCAGTTGTGGAATGCCCTCTCCTGCTCCCCTCTCCCAAAGGGGAGCAGGAGAGGGCATAAATCATTTAGGATTGCTATAGCGGTTCGGTGGACTCATAAGGTAGTCTCTAAAGCCCCTCTCCCTCTTTGGGAGAGGGGTTTGGGGTGAGGGCGGATCGCACTCTTTGTAAGAACAGCTTTGACACTCCCACGTCTAAAGAGCATGGGATTCTTTAAGAGTCCAGAATTTAGACCTTAAGGGCGTAGTCAATGCGCCCCTACCTATTCACGCTCACTGACTCTCGCCATGAGGCTTACGGCTACCTTTTTTAATCTCGA
>NZ_JAFLQW010000411.1 GCF_017313335.1 Phormidium pseudopriestleyi FRX01
AAGGCGTTACTACGAACTGGGGAGAACGACTGAAGTCGTTACTACGAACATGAAGAATGGGGTTAGTTTTTTCTCTGGGCGATCGGGATTTGGATGATGAATTCGCTGCCTTGACTGGGGGCGGTGATGCAGTCTAAGATGCCGTTATGTTTCTCGACGACGATTTGATAACTGATGGCTAATCCGAGTCCGGTGCCTTTGCCGACGGGTTTGGTGGTGAAGAAGGGGTCGAAGAGGCGGGCTTTGGTTTGTTCGGTCATTCCGGGTCCGTTGTCGGCGATGTGGATGATGACTGAATTCCCTCTGACTTCGGTGCGGATCTGGATGGTGGGCTGGGTTTCGGTGGAGTCGAATGGGTTGCTTTCTAGGGCGTCGATCGCATTGTTGATGATGTTCATGAATACTTGATTCATCTGGGAGGCATAGCACTCAATTAAGGGCAGTTCTCTATAGTCTTTGATGAGTTCTATGCTATGCCGATCGCCTTTGGTTTTGAAGCGATTCTGCAAAATCAATAGGGTGTTTTCAATCCCTTCATGGATGTCTACTGCTTTCATATCCGCTTCGTCTAGGCGGGAGAAGTTGCGTAAACTTAAAACAATTTTTCGGATGCGATCGGTTCCCATTCTCATGGATGCCAAAATTTTCGGCAGATCTTCGAGAATATAGTCCAGTTCTAGGTTGTAAATTGCTTCTTCAAGTTCCGAGTCAGGGTTGGGATAGCTTTCCTGATACAAATTAATGATCATCAGCAAATCTTCTGTATATTGGCTCAGATGCGTGAGGTTGCCGTGGATGAAATTAACCGGATTATTGATTTCATGGGCGACTCCAGCAACTAATTGGCCTAAACTGGACATTTTTTCGGTTTGAATCAGTTGGGATTGGGTTTGTTGTAACTCCTGTAAGGTATTCTGTAATTGTTCGGTTTGTTCTTGGGCTTGGCGGGCGCTATCTTGGGCTTGGCGGTATAAATCAGCTTGGTAAAGGGCGATCGCCAACTGATCGGCTACCGCTTGCAACAGTTCTACTTCCCACTCGTTCCAATTACGCCCTTGGTAGGAGGTTCCGCAAACCAGGCAACCGACATCTCGCGAGGCGGTTTGAATGGTAACAATCACCACGGCGCGATACCCCCACATGGTATAAAGCAATTGGATATCTAACTCGGAATCCCTGGTAATATCATCAGACCGAATCAGTTTAGAGTTGGCAATTTTTGCTTGGATGGGATTCTCATCAACGGGATAGCGCCCGATGCGACTGTCGAGTTCAGGGTTTTTTACTTCGGTGACGATTTCCCAGAATGCCGGGGTACTACAGCAGCGATACCACAGGAAATTACAGCGATCAAGGTCTAATAACTGATATAGCTGTTGAACTACCGTTTCTAGGATAGTATCTACTTCTAAAGAGTTGCGAATATCACGAGAAATCTGATTAATCAGGGATTCCCGATTAGCGAGTTGTCGGGATTCGGCTTCGGATTCGCGCAGGGCGTTCTCGGCTTGTTTGCGATCGCTCACATCGACGCCGATTCCCCATCCGGACCAGCCGGGAATCGGAAATTGCTTGGCAATATTCGACCAAGCAACGGTTTTAATGCTGCCATCTTTGGCCGTGAGTTCCAGTTCCCAATTCCGGTAATGATTGTCTAATTCAACCATTTCCGTCACCATTGCGGCTCTTTCTTCAGAGATGGGATACAACAGTTCCCCTGCCAGGGGATTGCCGACGATTTCATTGGCACTATAGCCGGTGACTCGTTCACATTCGCGGTTCCAGGCGATAAAGTTGCCTTCGATATCAAAGGCATCCATCATCACGGGCATATTTTCCAGGATGCCGCGCAGGTATTCTTCTCGCTGTTTGAGGGCAGTTTCTGCCTCTTTGAGGGCGGTGATATTTTGAGAGACTATCATACCGGCAAAGATTTCCCCATTGGTATGGGTAACTGGCAGCAGGTGAACTAGATAAATTCTCTCAAAAAAGGGGAATTCAAAGGCTAACGTCTCACCGGCGAGGGCGGATCGATACATGGGTTCTAATATTTCGACGGTTTCGGGGGGCCAGTATTCCCCGATGGTTTTGCCTTCCATTTCTGTTTTGGAAAAGCCGATTTCGTCGAGTTCCCGTCCATCCACGAGGGTATAGCGCAAGTGTTGATCAAAGAGGCAGATGCTACCGTTGGGGAAGTTGCGGGCGATCGCCCGATAGAGTTCTTCACTCCGGCGCAAGGCTTCTTCGGCTTGGTGACTTAAGGTGATATCATGGGCTGTCCCGATGAGTTTAACCAGTTCGCCCTCGGCATTAAAGATGGGTTGCCCTTTGGAGGAGATAAATTTGATAGAACCATCGGGAAACAGCATTCGGTGTTTACATTCATAGGCTTGTCCTTGAGCGATCGCCTCCTCAATCAGGGTTTTGAGAGATTCACAGTCCTCGGGATGTACCCGTTCAAAAAACCCTTGATAAGTCAGTCCTAATTCGGGCTGTTCAACCTGATAGATGCGTAAGAGTTCATCGGATCCATCTACCTGATAGGTGTTCAAATCGAATTCCCAGGACCCGATATGAGCCACTTGTTGAGCTTGAGCCAGTTGCAAGGCGTTACGCCGCAGGGCTTCTTCGACGGTTTTTTGTTCGGTGATGTCCCGGATGATGGTGGAAAAATATTCCACGGCGCCGTTTTCGGACCGATGACTCATAATCACCTGTAAAACGGGGATTTCCTGACCATCATGAGCCAGAAAACGGGTTTCACCACTCCAAACCCCTTCTTGGATTGCGACAGGCAAGGCTTCATTAAAGATGAAGGACTGGCATGATTCTGGAACAAATGTTGAGATGTGGTGAGTTGTGCCATCATTGTCCGTCTTTAAACCCACGACTTGGCGCGCTGTCTGGTTGAGATAGAGGACGACTCCGTTGGCATCGCAAACGCCGACGAAATCGGGGGTTGCTTCCAAAATGGTGATCAGTCGTTCCCGCTCTTTTTCGGCTTCTTTGCGATCGCTGATGTCCCGCATGGCGACGACGGCACCCAGCTTTTTCCCCGAGGCATCGACGATCGCCTGACCACTGGCGAGGATGGTGCGCGGCTTCTGATGTTTCGGCGCGATCACCATTTCCACATTTTGAACGGTTTCGCCGCGCAGGGCACGAAATAGGGGAATCTCTTCCATAGGCAACGGGGTTCCGTCTGGTCGATATAAACTGTAATGCTCGGCCCATTGTTCGGGGAGGATGGGGTCTTCGGGCAATCCGTGATACTCTTTCGTGGCCCGATTGAAGAGGGTTAAAATGCCGTTGGCGTCACAAGCGACTATCCCATCGGTTAAATTATTGAGCAGGGCATTGAGGAATTCCCGTTCTTTTTGTAAGGCTGCCTCTGCTTCGTTTCGAGAGGCGATTTCCCCTTGTAACTGCGCGATCGCCCCTTGGAGTTGAGCGGTGCGATCGGCGACTCGGCTTTCGAGGTCTTCGTTGGCTTGTTTGAGGGCTTCTTCGATTTGTTGGCGATCGCTGATATCCGCCAGTGCTCCGACAAACCCGGTGATTTCTCCTCTTTCTCCAGTTTGGATCACCGCTTGAACCACCACCCAGGCGACTTCCCCATCTTTACGCAGCATCCGACATTCTATGCGAAATTCGATGGGTTTTTTGACGAATTGAGACCATTGAGCAAAGACGAATGAGCTATCGTCAGGATGAATTGCCCGGGTCCATCCATACCCCATTGCTTCTTGAGGGGACATTCCGGCAATTTCACACCATTTTTCATTGACATAGAGGGCTTTTCCCTCGGTATCGGTTTGGAAGATGCCGATGGGGGAGAGTCCGGCGATCGCTTGATACCGGCGCAGCCGTTCTTGTAGGGATTTGTTGCTGTGGCGGTTGTGCGGGGTTTGTGGCGGTTCTAAATTTGGGCGATCGCCAGGACCCTGGATTTTCCGACCAAACCCATACATCACCCCCTCTTCTGGGGACCGGCTGATTTCCCACTCGATCCACTGATAACCGCCCTCTTTTCTCTGATAGCGATTTTGAAACCTAACCCGCTCAATTTCCCCAGATAGAGTGGCAATTTTGCCCGCAGTTTCCTCTCGGTCTTCTGGATGCACCCCGGCAATCAAGGGGCGATTTACCAGTTCTTCTGAAGTGAATCCGAGGGTGACTTCCCATGCGGGATTCACCAGTTGAAAATTCCCCTCTAACCCGAGTAGACAGAGTAAATCCTCGGAACGGCTAAAAAATCCAGCATAATGGGCTGAATTAGCTAGATTCGATGACTTTTTTGATGATTTTTTGGGAGGTTTGATATGCATAGATTACCGGCGGTCACTAGAGTTTGAATCGAGGGGTTTTTCAGGGGATGAAAGAGGGACCTTTCCCTGGGTTTTTGAGGTCTGGGTTCAAAAATCAGTCTATCCTTTTTTCCCATTTTGTGATTAAATCTCTGATTGGTTAGAGTCTCCCGACCACTGGGCTGTGGATCTCGGGGATCTCATCAAGGCCGGAGTCACGGATCATGGTCTTTCTCAAAGGGCAGTCCATCAACGGGACCTGTGATCCGGGGTGAAATCCCCAATATTTGAGTCAGTGGGGATCGTCCGGGGAAATATCTGAACTTCAGGCAAATTCACCCTTTCCCATTTAAAATAGGCACAGACTTGTCCCTCATTGATCCTTTATTTTTTAATCCAAATGCGTTATTGGGTAGTTAATCTATTTCTGGCGATCGCCTTGAATGCTTGCGCGACTTTTCCCTTGAAAAACCCAACTCTTGAATCCGGAGTACATCTCACCCAATGGACGAAGGCACAAAAAGAAGAACTGCGCCAAAGAAGCACCCAAACCCAACGTCTTGCTCCCCATTCCAGTTTAGATACAACGGAGGTAGAATTTCAACGGCGGAGTTTATTAATTCGGCAAAGAATAGCCCGTCAAAATCTCGAAGAACGCGATCGCTGGTGGCGCAGGAACGACATTCCCGACCCTCATAAATACTTGCTCCCTATTATTTTAGCCCGCCTCAGTTTGCCGGAGGATTATGACCCTCAACCCAATTGGGATATGTTGTTAAAATTGGAAAAGGAACGCCCAGACCTGTATCATTTCCGCAGTATGCTAGATGTGCGAATTTTCTTCCTGTATCGCGACCAACTCCCGGACCCGGTCAAGGCGTCTTACCAAAGTATGTTAGCCCGTCCTCGGGTAGAGGAGTGGAGTGAAGGGGGTACGGAAAATCATGGGTTTATGCAACGGGTGTCAGGTTTAGCCCTGATGGATGGCAGCGGGTTTCCGGTGGGATTGCCCCATGTGGCGGAAACCAATGAGGCTTGGTTGCGATCGCAACTGGACAAGTTTCTCACAATTGGCCAAGGAGAATTTCATTCCTCTACCTATTACGGTTACAGCATCGCGGGATTACTAAATCTGTATGATTTTGCCGAAACTCCGGAACTGCGGGAATTGGCGACTGCCTTGTTAGACTGGTATGCTACGAATATGGCCTTGCGCCTGAGTTGGGGAACCTCTGGCGGGGCGGAAAGTCGCGGGTTCGATCGCAATACTTGGAATAATGGATTAAGTGCGGTTGCCTGGGTCTGGTGGGGAACTCCGAATCGCACGAATGATCAGGCGATCGCTGAGGGAATGCAGCTTAACTATGCGAGACTGGCCCTGGCCCCGAGTCTGAGTTCCTATCGTCCCCCGGAACATTTACGGGCGATCGCTCACAAGCAAGTTCCCCTAACGTTTTCAGTCCAAGCCAGTCATCCAGCCTATTACAGCCACCATGCCGACAATCACCTCTGGGAAACCTTCTACGTCACCCCCGATTATACCGTGGGTACGCTCTTAGAAGGCTCTCGCGACTCTCAAGTTGAAGGTACAATCCGGGCGCAGTATGCCACCTATAAACTCGTGATTCGCGACCCCAATGGGGTGAACAATCCTGTCGTGAGTCTGGGAGGAACTTATCATTCCCCAATGGCAACAGGAAAAACCCCCGGAGACCAATATCTCCAGGAACGAAGTGCAGTAATTTATCAGCAGATTCTCACCAAGTCTGATGTAGAGGCAGGAGTCCCGGCGCAGTCGCACCTTGTCTTACCGATGGGATATGGAGAACCCCGCAGACATGAAGATTGGTATATCTGGCGGATTCAAGAAACTTGGTTAGTGGCGCAGGTTTGGGGAGATGAAATTGCCTTGAAAATCCCGGTTTCTGAAAAAAATGCCGCTTATCAAGCCTTAGCTGCGATCGGCAGTAAAACCGCCTGGATTGTCGATGTAGCGAGGGTTGCAGAGTATCCCACTTTTGATAGTTTAATTCGCGCCCTGAAACGAACTGAAGTGAGGGATGCCGCTTGGGAAACCGAGGGCAGTTTAGAGTATAAAAGTCTTGTCGGGGACCAGCTGACCATGACCTACAAACCCCAGGGGGCGATCGCGATCGCCACCATCAATGGCAAACCCCGTCAACTGGAAAATTGGCCGGTATTAGAGAGTCCTTATGTTCGGCAACCCCTAAATAGTGGATTCTTAGAAGTTAAGGAACCTCAACTGGGCATCTGGCGGTTACGGACCACCCCAACGGGACCTCAATGGGAGGCCAAACCCTGAATCCCATCCAGATTCAACGCGATCGCCCTTGAGGGGAATAACCCATTCCCCTCTCCCAACCGCCATCGCATCCTTCACTTCGATTCCTCAATCACCTTAGACGATACCTCGACTGCATCAATATCGATGGTCCCCGGAGGGGTCAACCGCACGAAGTGATCGCCTTCTCCCATCAGAGGTTCCCCACAACTGGGACATTGAAATTGGGTCTGATTCAGTCCAGTAAGCTCATAACTACAAACGGGACACGGATTCACAATCAGGTTCCGACTCAACCACCACCGCAAGCCAAAAAAGGCCACCACCGGCAGCAGGGTGACTGCCACGATTAAGATTAAAATCGACTTCACGACCCATCCCAACCCGATCGAAATCAACACCCACACGATCAACACCGGCATCAACCATCGACTCAGGTCCGATAGGTTCAGCAGCAAGGATTTGTAACTGTTTTGATTCACAATTGACTCCCACAGAAAATCGCCAATACCTCTATCCTACTCAGTAAACTCTATCAGTTGTTTGACGCGAAGAGTAAAGGCATCCGTACCAAACCCCCCAATAGTTTCCTGGCGCAACCAGTCCCCATCACAGCGTCGGTCCTCTCCCCGCAACATTTCAATGCAAGCTACCGCAACCGCTTGGGGGTCCCGATGTGGCACTTGCCAGCCCAATTTGCCATCCTGCAACGGGTCCGCCGACCCATCGGCATCCCCAGATAGCACAGGTTTTCCGCAAGCCATCGCCTCTAGGTACACGATGCCAAATCCCTCCTGAGAGGGCATAATATAGGCATCCGCGACCCGATAATGAGCGGTTAACTCCTGCGTTGGCACAAACCCGGCAAACACCACGCGATCGCTCACCCCCAACTCCTGCGCCAATCCCTGCAATCTCGGTTGGTCATCCCCCCGACCAATCACCAAATACTTGACATCCGGCTGGGCTTGTGCTATCTCTGGTAACGCCCGAATCGTCACATCCACCCCCTTATAGATATCCCCAGACCACAGTCGCGCCACCGTCATCAACACCTTACAGCCCTCTAACCCATAGCGTTCAATCAACTCCAGCGATTTAGGACCCGGAGTAAACAGCCTCTCATCCACCGCACAAGGGAGTAAATCAAAGCGCTGCGGTTGTAATCCATTCGCCTCACAAACGCGATCGCGACTATACCGGCTAATCGTCCATAACCGACTCGCCTTTTGTAACCCCAATTGTGCCATCTTCGGCAACGGTTCCCACACCTCCTTCCCATAAGTCAAAACCGTATAAGGAATCCCCAACGGTTGACACAACACTTGCACCAACGGGACCAAATTAATATGACCACAAAACACCCGCCTCGGACGGTGCAAAACAAGCTGATTCCCCAACGCCACAGCCAACTTCACCCGCCCCCACATCAGAGACAAAGCCTTAAAATACTGAAATCGCAACCCCGGATTTCCCTCAAACGTATTCTCACAATCCGGACCATCCCGCAACAACAACACCTCCCCCACCCGCCCCTCACGGGACGCCCAATCCCCATAAACCCTCAAAATATCCCTCACATAAGATTGAATCCCCCCCTCCCGGGAAAAAATCTCCAAAAACACAAACACATCCTGCCCTTCCCGCATCACCAAAACCTCCGTCAAAATCAGTCTCCGTGAAAATCAGTGAAATCAGTGGTTCAACTCCCCAAAGACTGCGCCGCCAACCAACTCGTAGTCCAAGCACTTTGAAAATTAAACCCACCCGTCACCCCATCAATATCCAACACTTCCCCCGCAAAATATAAACCCGGACAACAACGACTCTCCATCGTCTTAAAATTCACCTCTTTCAGAGAAACCCCGCCACAAGTGACAAATTCCTCTTTAAACACTCCTTTCCCCTGGATTTGATACTGTCCTCGGGTCAATTCTTCAACCACCTGATTAATCGCTTTTTTAGAAAATTCCGCCCATCGAGTTTCGCTATCCAATCCCATTGCTTCTAACAACCGTTCCCACAATCGCCGAGGAATCGGAAAGGGACAACTCGTCGCGACTGCCTTTCGCGGTAACTGTGATTTCACCGCCTGTAACTGTTCTCGCAACAGTTCTGGATTATACTGCGGTAACCAATCAATCGTTAAAGTCGCCCGATACTTGTGATTATATAAATATCTGGCCCCCCATGCCGAAAGTTTCAGAATCGCCGGACCACTCAGACCCCAATGGGTAACCAGAACAGGTCCGGTTTGGGTCAATTTAGCATCCCGTAATTGGACTCGCGCCATTTTCACGGCAACGCCAGCTAAATCCTGGAGACGAGGGTCAGTGACATTAAAGGTAAACAGAGAGGGAACCGGAGGTTCTATCCGATGTCCGAGGGATTGGGCAATTTTATACCCCAGGGGATTGCTACCCGTTGCCAACAGCAGGCGATCGCAACTCAGGGTTTCCCCAGACTTCAAGACAATCTCAAATCCGCCACCGTTCTCACCTTCCGAGGGAAGCAGGCGACGCACATCCACCACCGAAACCCCAGTCCGCAGTCTCACCCCCGATTCTCGCACCTGCTGCATCAAACAGTGGATAATTGTCTCAGAATCATCCGTTGTTGGGAATATCCGCCTGTCGTCCTCAGTTTTCAGCTTCACCCCCCGACTTTCAAACCAGTTCACCGTATCCTGCGCCTGAAACCGTGAAAATGCCCCACGCAGCGCCTTGCCCCCTCGGGGATAATGGGTGACCAACATCTCTGGATCGAAACAAGCATGAGTCACATTACATCGCCCTCCCCCGGAAATTTTCACCTTCGCCAGGGGTTGCCGTCCCGCTTCTAAAAGTGTCACCTCAGTCTGATCATGGTTTTGAGCGCAATTAATCGCCCCAAAAAAACCTGCTGCACCCCCACCAATCACCACCACCTTTACCGGGCGATCGTTCACCACCTTAAATCCTTGCATTCCCATTCAAAATTTCTATTGTTCCACAGTCTGTCCTCTTTTTCCAGAGGTTCACTCAAGCATCCCCAAATTGAGAAAGGAGTAGGGTGGGCACTGCCCACCTTACTTACGGTGGGCAGTGCCCACCCTACAATTGCTTGTCTTCTCCCTCAATCCAAACCTACCTCCTCAAACCCGTCCCAATAACGCCAACAACTGTGAGCGCAACGGTAACGGATTATACCCCAAACTAAAGGCTTTAGAACTATCCAAAGAGACATCCGGGGGTCTCGGGGCCGACATTTTGACATCTTGTTGCCGACAGGGTTTAATCCGCCCATCCCTAACCTCCAATACCTCAATCACTTGCTCAAAAAACCCATATCGCGAAACCCGCTCTTTCCCCCCTAAATGCAGCAACTTTTCATCCTGTTCCAAGGCTAATAATAACCCTTGGGCCGCAGTTTTCCCACTCACCGGCGTCCGAAATTCATCGGTGAATAAGGCTAATTTTTGACCCGATCGCCAGGTTTGTAACATCGGCTGGAGGAAACTTTGGGCAGCGGGTCCGCCCTCGCCAAACATCAGCGGCATTCGACAGACAATGGTTTGCGGATTGCGATCGCGCATTTCCACCTCCGCCTCCACCTTTTGTTCACCATACCGACTCACCGGACAAACCGCATCGGTTTCAGCATAAGGCGGATTTAACCCATCAAAGACTAAATCCGTCGAAGTAAAAACACAGGGAATCTCAGCATCCCCACATAATCCCGCCAAATCACTCGACGCCGTGACATTAATCTTGTACGATTCCTCGGGATGAATTTGACAAACATTCGGTTGAGATTGAGCCGCAGTATGAATCACTGCATCGGGACAAATTTCAGCAAAAAGAGATTTTAGATCTGGAAAATCAGTTAAGTCAACCGACATCAACTGACAACCGGGAATGGTTATTTCATGAGAGCAATAGGTTCCAAAAACCTGCCATTCTGATTGAGCAATTTGACAGAGATTCCAGCCCAGAAATCCACTCGATCCGGTAATTAAAAGTTTTTTCATGAACCCAAACTAAATTTCATTGAATTACGGTTAAGCAGGTTCAAAATCCTCTTTAGACACCCCGCAAACCGGACAAACCCAATCCTCGGGAATGTCTTCAAATGAGGTTCCCGGTGCGATTCCCGAGTCTGGGTCTCCCTCCTCGGGATTATAAACATAGCCGCAGGCAGTACAGAGATATTGTTTCATGGGTTTCCCCCCTTTATAAAAGTCGGTTAATCTGATTGAAGCATATAAACCGAAAGTTATATCAATTCATTACAAAAATTTAACAATGACTATGACGAATGGCGGACGCTTGTGCGCCCTTCGAGGTTTGGTCCAGTGAGAGAACTCAGGGACTTCTCACATTTTTGGAGTGCGTTCGCGTAGCGAAGCCCGGGCTCAGGCTTTACGCACTCCTCTAAATATCTGTACCTCCTGAGTCCACCGAACCGCTGTATTTCCATACAAAATAGGCACAGTCACTACAACCGGATCCTCTGGGGATTTCTTCCTAGGGGGAGATCGGGCAACTCAGTCGCCCCTTTCTTCCGTCATAATTGGGAAATCAGTTACCGACCCCCTATTTACCCTCGCCTATGATTACTCCAACGGACCCAAAACTCAAGACCCTCAAACGCCTCCGCACCCTCAGTCATCTCCTTGACAACGCAATTCGCATCCCCGGAACCCGCTTTCGCGTTGGACTTGACCCCCTCCTCGGACTCCTTCCAGCAGGGGGCGATATTGCCGGTGCGATTCTCTCCGCTTACATTGTATTCAATGCTGCTCAGATAGGGGTCCCCCGTGAAAGTTTAGTGCAAATGGTGTACAACATTCTCCTAGAAACTCTGATTGGAACGGTTCCAGTCGTTGGAGATTTATTCGATGCTGCCTGGAAAGCTAATATCCGCAATATGGAACTATTAGAAACTCACTTAGATGCCCCCACCTCCAACAAAAAAGCCGACACCCTATTTATTGTGCTGCTATTGGGTGGGTTAATCCTCGCCGTCTTTGCGATCGTGGGGGTAGGCATCTGGATCCTCAGTTCCATCATCAGCGCCATCCTCCAGTAGGCCGATTTTTTGATTGGAGATGACGGGAGAAGCGACTGCCCAACCCTACAAATCTTCAACATTTATCCCTCTTAAATCCGGCATTTATTATGCTAATTGACTTCTAACCCACTCAGGGATTTACCCAATGTTGACTTTTTATCAACACCGGATATAATGAGACTATAATGGCGTAAAAACCGGGTAAAGACACAGCCCTATCTGGTCCTTACCCGGCACTAAATCCCCAGAGAAACCAGCTATCAACTCGCAGACAACTCCAACCCAAAGACTATAGGAGAAACCAGAATGAGCATTAAAACCATTGATGTCGTTTTCAGTTTTGATACCACAGGGAGTATGTACCCTTGCCTCACCCAAGTCCGCCGCAACCTCAAACAAAGCATCGCCCGATTATTAGATGAAATCCCTGGAATTCGCATCGGAATTATTGCCCACGGTGACTACTGTGACGAGGGTAAAACTTACGTTACCAAACACTTAGACTTATCGGGAGATGCAGATAAAATTTGCGACTTTGTGCAAAATGTCGAAGCAACCGGAGGGGGAGATGCACCGGAATGTTATGAATTAGTCTTGCATGAAGCTCAATCTTTATCCTGGAGTTCAGCGAGTACCAAATCCCTCGTTTTAATTGGAGATGATATTCCCCATGCACCGGCTCAAAATCCTCAAAAACTCAATTGGCGCAAGGAAGTAGATAAATTAGCCGAAATGGGAATTCCCGTTTACGGCGTACAAGCCCTCAATCGCTCCCATGCCAGCCTTTTCTATAAAGAATTGGCGGAAAAATCTGGGGGATTTCATATTAATTTAGACCAGTTTGCCTATATTACAGACTTGTTTTTAGCGGTTTGTTATCAGCAATCTTCTGATGACCAACTGCAAGCTTATGAAGCAGAAGTTACGGAACAGGGTCGGATGAGTCGTGGGTTAAACAAAATGTTTAATACCATGCTGAATCGGGAAGGCGAGTTTTATCAGGAATCCGCCGATTTGCGGGCGGTGACTCCGGGGCGATTTCAAGTGTTGGATATTGATAAAAATTGTGCCATCAAAGATTTTGTGATTGAAAATGGGCTAACTTTTCAACGGGGACGGGGGTTTTATGAGTTTACAAAAACTGAAACGATTCAAGGGAAGAAAGAAATTATTTTGATAGATCGGGGTACGGGGGATTTGTTCGAGGGAGAATCTGCCCGAGAGATGTTAGGATTACCTCCCGGGGAAACGGTGCGAATTAAACCGGCTAATTTAGAGAAGTATCTCGTTTTTGTGCAAAGTACCTCTTATAATCGCAAGTTGCTTGGGGGTACGAAGTTTCTCTATGAGGTTGCGGATTGGGATCGGTAGCAATTTTTGTTTTGCCGAGGGACAAGAATTGGGACAAGAAACCGGGTTTCTGCAATAACTTTTGGAAATTATCCCAAATTGTTGAAAGAAACCCGGTTTCTAACCCTTTGCTGTGGGACTTAAGACTATCAAGAGAACGACTGAAATTGTTACTAAGAACTAAGAGAGGAGACGGGGGAAATGTGAAGTTTTGTTAAAATGGGTGGACTCTCCAGTGTAGGGGAAGGTTTATGCTGAAGTTAGCAACCTTTAGCAACCCTTGTAAACGAGAGAGTCTGAATGATGGAAACGGTTAATTTGAGATTAAAAGGGATGAGTTGTGCCTCCTGTGCAACCCGAATCGAAGAGGTGATCCAAGGCGTTCCTGGGGTGGAAGAATGCAGCGTCAACTTTAGCGCGGAACAAGCGCGGGTGAAGTATAATCCCCGAAGGACGGAACTCGATCTCATCCAAAGTGCTGTCTCTGAGGCGGGATATACTGCTGAACCGCTGGAAGAATTGGGGATGCGGGACATTGATGCAGAACAAAAATCCCGGCAAGCGGAACAACAAGAATTACAACGCAAGGTGATTTTTGGGGGAATCATTAGCACAATTTTGGTGGTGGGTTCCCTGCCGATGATGACGGGGATTTCTTTCCCATTTATTCCCGATTGGTTGCATCATCCTTGGGTGCAATTTGCGCTAACGACTCCGGTTTTTATCTGGTGTGGCAAGTCCTTTTTTGTGGGGGCCTGGAAATCTTTTAAACATCATCATGCCGACATGAATACCCTGGTAGCATTGGGAACGGGTTCTGCTTATTTGTATTCTCTAGCCGTTTCAATTTTTCCAGGATTGTTTGCCGTTACGGGGGTAAATCCTGAAGTTTACTATGAAATCACTGCGGTAGTTATTACCCTAATTTTGTTGGGTGAGTTGTTTGAAAATAGAGCAAAAGGGCAAACGTCAGAAGCGATTAGAAAATTAATGGGATTACAGGCGAAAACAGCGCGGGTGATTCGCCAGGGTCAAGAAATGGATATTCCTATTCAAGAGGTGGGAGTGGGAGATGTGATTTTAGTCCGTCCCGGGGAAAAAATTCCGGTGGATGGGACGGTTTTGGAAGGTTCTTCCTTAATTGATGAGTCAATGGTGACGGGAGAATCGGTTCCGGTGAAGAAAGAAACGGGGGATGAAGTGATTGGCGCGACGATGAATAAAACCGGGAGTTTTAAGTTGAAAGCGTTGCGGGTGGGGAAGGATACGGTGTTGGCGCAAATTGTCAAGTTGGTGCAAGATGCTCAGGGGAGTAAAGCGCCAATTCAACGGTTAGCCGATCGCGTGACGGGATTTTTTGTGCCGGTGGTAATTGCCATTGCGATCGCCACTTTTGTGATCTGGTTTGCCATCATGGGAAATCTCACCCTCGCCATTATTACCACCGTTGGTGTCTTAATTATTGCCTGTCCTTGTGCCCTAGGATTAGCCACCCCAACCTCAATCATGGTGGGAACCGGAAAAGGGGCAGAAAATGGCATTTTAATCAAAAGTGCTGACAGTTTAGAACTCGCTCATAAAATCCAAACCATTGTCTTAGATAAAACTGGCACTTTGACCCAAGGCAAACCCACCGTAACCGATTATGTCACCGTTGGGGGAACCGCTCATAGTAATGAGATTAAATTGTTACAATTAGCCGCCGCTGTAGAAAGTAATTCTGAGCATCCCTTAGCCGAGGCAGTGGTAGAGTATGCTAAAGCGCAAGGGGTAGAGATGCCGCTTCCATCGGTTACGAATTTTGAAGCCGTCGCCGGTATGGGAGTTCAGGCGATCGTCAGTAACCGCCTCGTCCAAATCGGCACTCCAAGATGGATGCAGGAATTAGGGATTGATACCAAAGCATTACAAACCTATCAAGAAAAATGGGAATCGGAAGCTAAAACTAGCCCTTGGATTGCGGTAGATGGCCAAATTGAAGGAGTCTTCGGAATAGCAGATGCTTTAAAACCTTCTTCGGCTACGGCTATTCGAGCATTACGCGGCCTGGGATTAGAGGTGGTGATGTTAACGGGAGATAATCAACAAACCGCTCAATCTATTGCTCAGGAGGTCGGAATTGACCGAGTTTTTGCGGAAGTTCGTCCCGGGCAAAAAGCGGATAAAATTAAAGAATTACAAGCTGAGGGTAAAATTGTGGCCATGGTGGGAGATGGGATTAATGATGCCCCAGCCTTGGCTCAAGCGGATGTTGGAATTGCCATTGGGACGGGAACTGATGTGGCGATCGCCGCGAGTGATATTACCCTAATTTCTGGGGATTTACAAAGCATTGTCACGGCGATTCAACTCAGTAAAGCCACGATTCAAAATATCCGACAAAATCTGTTTTTTGCCTTTATTTACAATACCGCCAGTATCCCCATTGCGGCTGGCATTCTTTATCCCTTAACCGGATGGTTACTCAATCCCATCCTCGCCGGTGCTGCAATGGCGATGAGTTCGGTCTCTGTGGTCACTAATGCCTTGCGCTTACGCAAGTTTAAGGCTCATCATTCCTAGGTGAAATCCTCAGAAATTAAAGGTGCAAACTCTATTGACAGCAGGTTAAATCTATGTTAAAAATGTCCAAGATTTGGATGACTTTACTGGCGATCGCCCTTGTCTCCTCCAGTGCCGCGACTGCCACCTCAGAAACCAGGTCAGAAATGCCCGGGCACAGACAATCCCAATCTCAGGGATTGCAAAAAATTGAACAACCCTTACCCGTAAAAGCTGGAGTGATTGTAGGAGGTGTCACCTTAATTGGATTAGAACTCTGGTGGTTTTTATTTAGTAAAAAGAAAACCCAACCAGGAACTGGAGAGTAAGAAAGTTCCTAATTCCCAATCAATACTTGCGATCGCATCTTCCCTCTGGACACGGCACCCCCGTGTCCTTTCCTATCTTAACTCCAAACCCCACCTCAATCCTTTACAATAAAATATTCTGAGTCGTTCCCTCTTAAGTTCGTAGTAACGACTTCAGTCGTTCTCTCTGATGTTCGTAGTAATGACCTCCAGGAGTGGGAGCATCTTGCTCCCTACTCCAATATAGGGAGCAAGATGCTCCCACTCCTGAATTTGATTGCCATAATGATTTAGACTCGTTCTATCAATCCCTTTCCAATCATGCCTATGAATCAAGCCCGATTACGGAAACTGCACCGAATCCTGGCCCCGATCGCAATTTTACCCCTCCTCTTGACCGCGAAAAAACTCCGCTAAAATTAAACGTGCAACTCAGGGGTCCGATTGTGCGTCAATCACCGGAATATCAGGAGCGCATGGGAAAACAAAGCCATGTATCTTTACCAGGGCAAGCTTGATCCCCAGGTGGCGATCGCCCTTGGCAATTCCCATCCGGTGCATCCCCAGTCGTTGAGTCATGTCGATGAAATTTCATCCCAAAGATCGCGATCTGTTATACCTTAAAAAGTGTTGGCCTAAACCTGGAAGTATTGTTAAATTGCACGCCGAATCAAAAACTTATGGGAACTTTTCGATATCTGATGACTGTGGGTATGGGAACGCTAATCGCCTTAAGCGATATCGGCGCAAGTTTTGGACAGACTGAGGCATCAGGCGATCGCCTCCCCAGTCCAGCCCCAGAAAACGCCTCTCCCTCCGAGGAAACCCAGGACAAAACTGCCCCCAGAGGGGGTTTACAAGCCCAGGGAGTAACCCCCACCATAGAAAACGTACCTGAGTACCTGACGCCTAACCCCAACCCCCTCCAGTTTCCGACAGAACCCGATGAAGTTGAGATTGTCGGCACCCAACCCTTGACCTTAGAACAGGCCCTTCAAATTGCCGAACAGAACAGCCAGCAACTGCAAGAAGCCCTGTTAACGGTGGAACGAAATAGCGCCGCCTTACGAGAATCTCGCGCCGCCTTGTATCCTAACTTGGGCGTGCAATCGACCCTATCGCGATCGAACTCCACAGGGGCAGATTTAGGCAATCAGCGACAAAGACAACAGTTAGGAGACAATGCCCCACCCGCAGAAGGCGGGAGCACAAGCTTAGATGGGGGAGTGGAATTAACCTATAATTTGTACAATTCCGGTCGGCGATCGAGTCAGATTGGCTTTGCCGAAACCCAGTTACTCGTCAGTGAATTAGACCTGGAACGGGTGCTTGCGGACTTGCGCTTAGAGGTTCGAGAGGCTTATTACAACCTCCAAGAAGCGGATGACCAAATTGAAATTAGCCTCTCTGCGGTGCAAAGCTCTGAACAGAGCTTACGAGACGCTGAAGCCTTGGAACGAGCGGGATTGGGGACAAGATTTGATGTGTTGCGGGCCAGGGTCCAGTTAGCCGATGCCGCCCAATCCCTCACCCAAGCGCAGGCGCAGCAGCGCATCCGTCGCCGGGAAATCGCCCGGATTTTAAACGTTTCGCAAGTCGTGGATATTTCCGCTGCCGAACCTGTGGAAATTTCTGGGCTATGGAATTTGTCCCTAGAAGATAGCATCGTCCTGGCGTTGAGAAATCGAGCCGAGTTAGAGCAGTTGTTGTTACAGCGAGAACTCACGGATTATCAGCGTCAGATTGCCCTCTCTGCCCTGGGTCCTCAAGTCAGTTTGTTTGCCAACTATAACGTGGTGGAAATCTTTGGGGATGATTTGAATTTAGCCGATGGCTACAACTTGGGGGGTAGGGTGCAGTGGAATTTATATGATGGGGGGGCCGCTAGAGCCAGAGCGGTTCAAGAGGAGCGGAATATTGAGATTGCGGAAACGCGATTTGGGCAGTTTCGTAACCAAGTTCGCTTGCAGGTGGAGCAAGCGTTTTTTAACTTGCGATCGAACTTCGAGAATATCCAAACCTCGAATATTGCCGTGGATCAGGCGCGGGAAAGTTTGCGTCTGGCGCGGTTGCGGTTTCAAGCCGGTGTAGGGACTCAGACGGACGTGCTAACGGCAGAAACGGAACTGACTCGGGCTTTGAATAACCGCCTGCGGGCGATCGTGACTTACAATCGGGCATTAGCGGCGATGGAACGGGCGATCGGGAATGTGAATGAGGCGCTGATTTCGAGGCCCTAAGTTCGCTTCATGGGCAACCTGGATGCTGAATCTAGGGGATCTATAGCAATCCTAAATGATTTATGACATCTGTCTTCTCCCCTCTCCCCCTTTGGGCCGCCGACGGTTGGGGGTGAGGGCATTCCACAACTGATAAAGGATCGGATATAGGGGCAATTTGTGAATTGCCCCTATAGAATCCGGCCAGTATTTACAGAAGTTAACATGACGGTCTAAAATTTGAGAGGATCTAACATCGGCCCTGAGTCAGTGCCAAGGCTTGGCCTAATCCTGGACGACTCATCGGCCCCAATCGGGATCGCTCGATCGCAACTATGGAGAAGAGAAGTGCCTAATATCAAATTTGTGGATGAAAACAAGGAAGTTGTCGCGGCAGATGGCGCCAACTTGCGGCTCAAAGCCTTAGAAAATGGAATCGAACTCTACAAGTTTGTCGGGAAATTGATGAACTGTGGCGGTTACGGTCAATGTGGCACCTGCATTGTCGAAGTCGTCGAAGGCATGGAAAATCTCTCCGATCGCACTCTAGCAGAAAATCAAAAACTCAAGAAAAAGCCCCCAACCTATCGTTTGGCTTGTCAAACTATGGTGAATGGGTCCGTGAGCGTCAAAACCAAGCCCTAAGCTCTCCCCTGAATAGAGAGTCGCCTCCCCAGGGATTTGGGTTTTAAAGAATTTAGGCAAATCACCCTCACCGTAATCAATCAATAATGATATCCTGATCTTATTGAATTTTAAGATTGAAAAAATAGTGGGGTTCTATGCAAGTTAACGACCTAGGATTTGTGGCCAGCCTTCTGTTTGTGCTCGTCCCAGCCGTGTTCCTGTTGATCCTCTACATTCAAACCGCCAGCAAAAGCAAAGAGAGCTAAATTAACAGGCGGCTTTGTCTGGCACTTGGAACCGTTCCGGGTGCTTTCTTCAGGTTCTAACTCCGACTCTTGCTGGTAAGTTGAGGCGATCGCATCCCTTCCCAGGAAGAGTCTCCTGATCAAAGGTGCCAAAACGCAACGTTTGGCACCTTTTTTCAGTCCGAATCTCCGACAGTTAATTAGCTAGAAGTCCGACCTAATAACACCGGACAGTTAGCATAAACCCGCACATAGTCGGAGAGAGACCCCCCTAAGAGGCGATCGAGGTCCACAAAGCTTTTGGCAATATTAGGACGGCGATCGGGGGAACCCAGCATCACGAGATCCGCGTTCAAATCATCCGCCAACCGACAAATTTCTTCTCCGGCTTTTCCTTTCGGAGTGTGGCAGCGATAGGAAACGCCATATTTCTTCGCGGACGCCACCGCTGATGCTAATACTGGGTCCTGTTCCGGGTTATCCACAGCTTTTGAGCTGGCATGGACCAACTCCAACTGTCCCCCATCAATATCTTTGACCATCTTTAGGGCGAAATCCAGACATTGTTTCGCCGACTCGGATTTGTCCACCGCTACGAGAATTCGCCTGATTTTCTTAACGTAGACATCATCTTTGACCAGCAACATCGGACGGGAAGCAAGCTGGAAGACATATTGACTCACGGATCCTTCTAAAATCGCTTGCAAACGTCCCAAGGCGCGGGAACCCATGATAATCAGGTCAGAATTTTCTTCCTCTGCCACTTCACAGACGACGGTTTTTGGGTCTCCCTGCTTCAGACGGGGGTTGACTTTGCTCGGGTCGATGTTCAAAAATTTGACCGCATCTGCGAGGATTTTGCCACCCTCTGCCAACTTATCCGACATGGCATCAGCGGTGATTTCTGGGGCCACTACGTGCAAGACGGTTACTGAGGCAGTTTGAAATGAGGGGATGTCCATCAACATCTTGACCATCTCTTCACAGAGTCCTCTTCCGGCCACTGCCACTAATATTTTTTGGATCATAAGTTTAGCTCCTGGCTACGACAGCATAATATGTAGGGATGAATCCCTGAATTGATTCCGTTGTGATCAAGCTCTATCGGTCGAGGTCAACGACCCCAGAGATTGCTCGATTTAGGTATTTCATCTTTAATAATGTAAGACTTATTACTTACTGAAAATTTGTAGAAATGTAGAGTTTTGGATCGATTTGTAACATGACTGAGGAAAAAGACACACAACCCCAACTCCCCCCAACCCAGGCGATCGCCCGTCTGAGCGAAAAATCGCCCGAGGGATGGTTCGAGTACCCCGTCCGGGCTTATCCCCATCATACGGACTATGCTGGCATCGTTTGGCATGGCACCTACTTAATCTGGATGGAAGAGGCGCGAGTCGAATCCTTGCGGGCGATCGGGGTCAATTTTGCCGATTTAGTCGCCCTGGGGTGCGATTTACCCGTGGTTGAGTTAGCCTTGCGCTACCACAAACCGATGAAACTCGGCACCGAGGCGATCGTCAGAACCCGGATGCTAGAAATGGATGGGGTCCGCCTCAATTGGGAATATCAGATTCAGTCCCGAGATGGACAAGAGTTGTACCTCACTGGAGTGGTTACTCTCGTTACCGTGGATATCGAAAAAGGCCGCATTATACGCCGATTACCTGAATCGGTCAAAGATGCCTTAGTTAAATTATCCAGGTAGGGTTATTGGTTATTGGTCATTGGTTATTGGTCATTGGTTATTGGTCATTGGTTATTTGACAAATGACAAATGACAAATGACAAATGACAAATGACCTATCCCCCCTCCTCCCCAAGGTGATAAAATTTTGTTTACCCAACCCGACTGACCCTAACATCATGACTCGTTTACTTTACGAATATTCGATCGCCGATTGCGGTCACTTGATTATCCCTTATGTATTTGGAACCGTTGATCCGGACCGAA
>NZ_JAFLQW010000301.1 GCF_017313335.1 Phormidium pseudopriestleyi FRX01
CTGATTTGGGAGAAGCTGCTGACATTGAAAATGCTCGTCAACTGAGACCCAAAGATAGATTCGAGGCTGCTGAAGCTGAAGGATTCAGAGGTTTGGAATCCTCGGACAAAGGCGACATTGATGGCGTAAGAGATGAGCTGGAATCCACTCACGGTGGAGAGTTCGCTCACGTTGAAGAAGCTCTGAATGTTTTCGCTGTTGGCTTCGGCAACCACATTCAGGTCAATCAAGGGGTGGATCTTGCGCTTCTCTTTCAGACCAAATTTAAACAGGTGTTCAGTGGCCGTAATTTGACCTGCGGCTACAGCTTGTGCAACATCGCCATTTTGCTGTAGATAATATTCGGAATTAAAGTAGGAGCTAAATTGACGGTTTTCTTTCCAGCCAAAGTTCAGGAAGTGGCCCCAAGCGGTGATTTTACCTTCGGCAACCGCTTGCTGGACATCGGGGTTAAAGGCTTCGTATTCTTCGGATTTGAATAAAGCATGGGCCACCCGTTTCTCGAACTGGCCGTGGCGCACAAAGTGACCAAAGGCGGTGAGTTTGCCTTCAGATACGGCTTGCTGGACATCGGGGTTATTTTCGAGGTAGCCTTTGAAGTCGATAAAGGCGTTGCAACTGCGGAGTTCTTTCATCCCGAATTGGGCGAAGTGACGAATCGCAGTGGTTTCTCCGCTCATGACGGATTCTAAGACATCTGGATTCTCAGCCAGATAATGCGCTTCATCAAATAAGCCGGACTCTTCGACATCTTGGATGGCTTCGGCTTCTGCCATCTCTTCTTCTGTCATGGCAGTGGTTTCCATCATCTCTTCGCCTTCGGTGACGGTGCCATCGTCTGCGATCGCATCAGCTTCGGTGCCATCTTTCACAACAGAAGTCGTGGCGATCACGTCCGCATCGGTGACGGTGCCATCTTCTGCGGGGGCTTCGGCGGCGGTGCTTTCTTCCACAACAGCAGTCGTGGCGGTGCCATCTTCTGCGGTTGTTTCTTCCGTTACAGGGTTTTCAGGAGTCGCATCCGTTGTGTCCACAGTTGGTTCGGTTGCTGCTACTTCCTCGGGGGTTTCAGTAACGGTTACCACGACGGTTCCATCATCGGTTGCTGTGGCTTCTACTTCGGTGGTGGTGCCGTTTACTTTTTCGAGTAATTGTTCTTGGGTCAACATAAAAGAGCTCCAGTGTTTGAGAGTCAATAAAGAGTCGAGGAACTGAATCGGTGGAAACGGAAGGTCGGGTTTCCCGTTTCCGGGCTGATTTCGCTATAGATGCTCCCTATAAGAGGTAGGGATTCCCTGATTTAGAAAGTTTATTTGTTCGCTTAGATTGTCTGAGGACATCTTGAGCATCATCCTTAATTTGAACTTGGGAATTTTCTAATTTAATAATGATGTCCACTTCTAAACACCCCGGGTTGTATCCTGACTTACTACTGATTACGCGGATATCAAGGAAAGACAAGATTTTGATTTTCTTGGTTCCCTTCTTTGACATTTTGCAACGGCAGGATGTTCCCGTTAATTGGTTAGACTTGATTGTTCCGGGAATGTTTCCGAGGGTTTAAATTTATTTTCTAGGCAAGCGCCATCGGATTAAATTTAAAGCCAGGAACCTTTCGAGACTGGTAAAACCTCCGTTTTACTTTACCCAACAAGAGAATCAGTTGGCTTCCGTATTTCTGCGGATTTTTGAATTTTCTGTTTTGAGGTGGAATCGGTCAACAACTGTTAATGAACTCACTAAAATATCCCTCCATTATTCCTGGAAAAGCAGGCGAATGCCGCCGCCCTGATTTGCGTGAAACTCAGTCTGGCAAAGACTCTGGTGGCGAGCGATCGCTTATTTTATTGGAGGAAGTGGCGATTTCAAGCAACGGTTAATCTTCGCGAAAATTTAGACCCATTGCATCTTTCAGAATAAGCCCCCATCGATTTTCGTGATTTAAGGAGTGGAGAACGGGTTGAATTTTGCAAAAGGTCTACTGGAATTAATTTATAAACTCGAAATTTCTAATTGAGGAATCAAGCCCTTTCCGGAAAAAAGCACAATAGCTATATTTTTTGTTAAGAAAGTCTGATAGATAAAAAGCAATAAAGGTGGGAACTAAAATAAACCCATAAATATCACTCTATCGATTCTTGACAAATTTGCCTAAACAAGCTTGTTAGTTGTGAAGATTTTAAATAGTGAGTTAGATTTAGTGTTAATCAAAACTCTCATAATTCACTCCCTTAACTCCTTGGATCGTGAAATTCACTTATGTCCCGATAATCAAGTGATAGTGCTTTGAAAACAGATTCTTGGACATCAGGTTCCAACTCGATAATTTGGGGAGTCAAAAATGAGTTTTTTATGTGAAATAAGTACATTTAATAAGGGCGATAATGAGAGGGATGGCTGAGGTCGGATTTTTAGTCACTCCGAAAATTGAGACGTCTCCCTTGGGGGATGGGTTCCCTATTTTCCGGGTACCAGGCAAAAAATTAGAAGGTTCCGGTTTGAGTCCCGAAGGAGAACGGGTTTTATCCATTGCCGACTGCCCTAAAATCGCCCCGTCTCACCGTTGAGAAAAATAATCGCATTCTGTATTAAGGGTTGTAGGGTGAGGTGTAGTCAGTCGCTTCTGTCTCATATTCGGTATCGTTAACCCGAGGCGATCGCCACTTCCTTCCTCTCAACCCCAATCCTAAGAGTCACCCAAATTGACCCAGATTTAAATCTCCATCAGAGAAAATTCCAGGTAAAAAATGCCGGTCTTTTCCAGATAGTTTAAATCCTCATCAGAGAAAATTCCGAATCAAAGAAAGGGCGCGATCGCACCCTTTCTTTCCCTAGATTCCTAATGTCCTTAAATTACTCCTGGGAATACGCCTCCATCGGCAAACAGGAACAGACTAAATTGCGATCGCCATAAGCATTATCAATCCGTCCCACCGAGGGCCAAAACTTGTATTCCCGCGTCCAAGGGGCCGGAAATACCGCTTGTTCCCGACTATAAGGACGATTCCAATCCGAGGCGATCGCCACCATTGCAGTATGCGGCGCATTCTTCAACGGATTATTCTCCCCATCCATCGCCCCCGTCTCGATCGCCCGAATCTCCTCCCGAATCGCCATCATCGCCTCACAGAAGCGGTCCAACTCCTCCTTAGACTCACTTTCCGTCGGTTCCACCATCATCGTCCCCGCTACGGGCCAAGAAACCGTAGGCGCATGAAACCCATAATCCATCAACCGTTTCGCAATATCCTCCACCTCAATTCCTGCCGATTTTTTCAGCGATCGCAAATCCAAAATACACTCATGGGCCACCAACCCCATTTTACCCTTATACAACACCGGATAAAACGAATCTAACCGTTTAGCAATATAATTAGCATTCAAAATCGCCACCTGAGTCGCTGCAGTCAATCCTGCCGCCCCCATCATCGCCATATACATCCAGGAAATCGGCAAAATACTCGCACTCCCCCAAGGGGCCGCAGAAACCGCCCCGATCGCCTCCTCACCGCCCACCTTTACCACGGAATGTCCCGGCAAAAACGGGACCAAATGGGGCATCACCCCAATCGGACCCATTCCTGGACCACCACCCCCATGCGGAATACAGAAAGTTTTATGTAAATTCAAGTGACAAACATCCGCCCCAAAATCCCCCGGACGACATAACCCCACTTGGGCATTCATATTCGCCCCATCCATATACACTTGACCGCCACAATCATGGATAACCTGGCATAGATCCTTAATCCCTACCTCAAACACTCCGTGAGTCGAAGGATAAGTCACCATCAACGCCGCCAAGTTCTGAGAATGCTTCTGCGCCTTCGCCTTCAGGTCCTCAACATTAATATTCCCATCCTCATCACAGGCAACCGGAACCACCTTCATCCCACACATCACCGCACTTGCCGGATTCGTCCCATGTGCCGAAGTTGGAATCAAACAGACATTCCGATGAGACTCCCCGCGATGTTCGTGATACTGACGAATCACCAACAATCCCGCATATTCCCCCTGGGAACCGGCATTCGGTTGTAAAGAAATCCCGGCAAATCCGGTAATTTCCGCCAATCCTGCCTCCAACTGCTGGAATAACATCTGATATCCTTGGGTTTGGGCGATCGGTGCAAACGGGTGAATCTTCCCAAATTCCGGCCAAGTTACGGGAATCATCTCTGCTGTTGCATTCAGCTTCATGGTACAAGACCCCAAGGGAATCATTGAAGTAGTCAAAGATAAATCCTTGGATTCCAAACGATGCAGATAGCGCAACAGTTCCGTTTCCGAGTGATAGCGATTAAACACCGGATGAGTGAGATAGCTGCTACTTCGGGCAAAGGTCGAGTCAAAGCGACTATTCACCTCGGTTGCTAGTTGTTCGACTGTAAACTGCAACGGTTCCCCACTGGCGAAAATTTGCCAGAGATTCTGTAAGTCTTCCAGGGTCGTTGTTTCATCTAAACTAATGGACAGGGTGGTTTCATCCAGAACCCGGAGATTAATCTGATGATTGGCAGCAGCAGCGAGAAGTTCTGACTGGGATTTTGTCCCCAACTCCACCCGCAAGGTATCAAAAAAGGGTTCAGAACCGAGATTGTATCCCAGACGGTGTAATCCGGCGGCCAAAATTACCGTGAGATGATGGACGGTTTCGGCAATCCGTTTAATGCCCTCGGGACCGTGATATACGGCATACATGGAGGCAATTACTGCTAACAAGACTTGGGCGGTACAAATATTGCTTGTCGCTTTTTCCCGACGGATATGCTGTTCGCGAGTTTGCAGGGCCAAGCGTAAGGCGCGATCGCCATTGACATCCTTAGACACTCCCACAATTCGTCCCGGAATCTGCCGTTTATATTCATCCCGAGTGGCAAAATAGGCGGCGTGTGGTCCCCCATAGCCCAAAGGAACTCCAAACCGTTGGGTACTTCCCACGGCAATATCCGCCCCAAATTCGCCGGGAGGGGTGAGTAATGCCAGACTCAAAATATCCGCTGCAACGGTGGCGATCGCGCCAGCAGCATGAGCTTTTTCTACAAATTCCCGATAGTCATACAATGCGCCATCGGTTGCCGGATATTGTAACAACACCCCAAACACCGGGCGATCGAACGTGAATTGTCTAAAATTGCCGACAATTACCTCAATCCCTAAAGGTCTAGCACGAGTTTGGACGACTGCAATGGTTTGGGGATGACAATCCTCACTAACAAAATAAGCATTCGCCTTGGTTTTGGACAACCCATAACTTAGAGTCATCGCTTCGGCAGCAGCAGTCGCCTCATCCAGCAGAGAAGCATTGGCAATTTCCAACCCAGTCAAATCCACAATCATTGTCTGAAAATTCAGCAGGGCCTCCAATCGTCCTTGGGCGATTTCTGCCTGATAGGGTGTGTATGCCGTGTACCAACCGGGATTTTCCAGGATATTCCGCTGAATCACGGGCGGCGTGATGCAGTCATGGTATCCCATGCCAATAAAGGACCGAAACAGTTGATTTTGGGAGGCGATTTGTTTGAGATAGGTTAATGCGGCAGTTTCGCTGAGGGGTTGGGGGAGGTTCAGCGGAGAATTGCAGCGAATCCGATTGGGAATCGTAGACTCAATCAGGGAATCCAGACTGGCAAACCCCAGTTCCTCAAGCATTTGTGCAATTTCATCCGAGGAGGGTCCATTGTGTCGGTGGACAAAAGCATCGGGCGTCATAATCCCTTGAGATTCGGGAGTAGGCGGAGACTGTCTGACTAAATTTGTCTCGTTCACGTTTGTCTCGAAATTTAGCATGAGTTGTGGAATTGGGGAGAGGGGTTAACAGGGAGGGCGCACCGTGGTGCGCCCCTACAACATCACCGGAAGCATGATTACTCTGAAAATTTCTTATATCGGTTCCGGATGGGGGGGTGATATTAGCAATTCAGACGGGAGTCGGCGAACAATCAGCTATTCTCCTTCAACTTGGGCGCGATATTCATTCGCTGACATCGCATCCTCAAGTTCATCCGGGTCATTAACACGCACCTTCAGCAACCACCCTTCACCGTAGGGGTCATCTCCAATCAGTTCTGGGGCTTCAATCACTTCATTATTCCGTTCGACAATCGTTCCGGAGATAGGGGCATAGAGGTCTTCTACTGCCTTAACTGACTCAATCGTACCAAAAGTCGAGCCTTTTTCCAGGGCTTCACTAATATCGGGCAGTTCCACAAACACGATGTCCCCCAGTTGATCCAGGGCAAACGCACTAATCCCTATGGTAGCAATTTCCCCATCTAGGCGGACGTACTCATGGCTATCAAGGTATTTGAGATCTTCGGGGTATTCCAGGTTCACGATTATTTCCTCACACTAACTGCACGGGATTTCCCTAATCATAGAAAGGACGCCTCTACAAGGCAATCATAATTGTCGAATTCTGCAAATATCTCCTTTTTTCGGGGGAAGTGGGCTGGGTTTTTCTCTTTGCCGGGTGAATTGCTGATAGCATAAAAAGTAAATTTTGTCAAATGTCATATTTTCTGAATATTACAGGTTATTAACCTCTTGAATTTAATGTGAGGAGGTGGAGGCTCTATCATATTGACATCTGTGGTTAAAACAACAGAGGTGAGATAGAGGTTAATCAACTACAGCCCTTGATTGTTCCGGTAAGTTGAGCTATTTTATAAATAAAGTTGCGCTGAACGACTGAAGTCGTTACTAAGAACTAAGAAAGAAACGACTGAGGTGGTTACTAAGAACTTGGGATGAGTTTTAGGAGGTCTAGTTGGCTTCCTAATGGGGTTTTCTTTAATTCGGCTGCATCTTTTTCATTTAAAAGGGAATGTCTTAGGGTTAGGGTTTCTAAATTGGGGAGGGCGGTGGAATTAAAGAGTTGTAAATAATGGTGAATTGGGGTTTTGTGTTGTTCATAATCTGGGATATAGGTTTCGTAATAGTCGGTAAAATCCAGGGTTTTTAGTTGACTAAAGCAAGTGGATTGGGATAAATTTAGAATAAAATATTGGCTATCATAGCCGGTTTGGAGGGTGAGATGTTTTAACGGGTGAGGGTTGCGGTCAAAAAAGGCGGGACTGGGGGCACAGGGAATGGAGAGTTGTTCTAAATTGGGCATTTTATCGAGGAGTTTGGCGACGATGCCATCTTCGGCGAAGTCGCCTAGAATGGTGCGGTTGTGGTGTTTAGGTTGGGTGCCTTGGATATCTAAAAGTCTCAGGTTTTGATAGATTCCTTCTCCTCGGGTTAAGGGTTCTAAATTCCACGATCGCGTTCCGTTGATGCCTTCATCCGGGGCAGATAGGCGTAGGGCGGATAGAAAGGGGGCAAAGTCGCAAAAGGCAAGGAGTTCTAGGATTTCTTGATAGAATTCATCCTCTACATCGACATAATAATCCAGTTCAAGCAATCCATTCTGGATTGACCCAATCAGTAAGGAGTTATTGATTTCTGACAATTCGCATTGATAACCGGCCAAATGTCTGCATAATTGTTTGAGGGCTAAATTTGATGCATCCATATTCAATTTCAGGGGTAGGGTGACATATCGGGTGAACAGAGAAACGGTGCGATCGCACTCTAGCTTTCTCTAGAGTTTCACCACCCCAAATTATATCCCATCTAGCTTGTCAAAGGGTCTGGCAATTTCAGTCAGGCGATCGCAAGTCTTCATAAAATACAAAAGACGCGAATTATCGCGTCTTCCTAACCTTTGGGCTGTATTTCTTAAGCCGGTTTAATCGTCACCACGCCATAAGCATCCACAGACAGATAGTCTAATGCCGCTTGCTGGATGTCTTCGGGAGTGAGAGACTGTAAGTGAGCGGGATAATTGAACGCCGGTTCTAAATCTCCCATCAGGGAGTGGTAATATCCATAGAGGTTGGCCCGATCGCTCGGAGTTTCGTTACTAAAGATAAACCGATTCACCACCTGAGTGACAATGCGATCGATTTCCGATTGACGCACCATCTCTCGATGGAATGTGCGAATATGTTCCTGAATTGCCGCTTCAACTTTCTCCAGATTTTCTGAAGGCAAGTGAGCAGAAATCGTGAAAATCCCCTGCTGATGAAAGGTGCTATTACTCACCGAAATGCCCGAAACTAAGCCCTTCTCTTCTCGCAAATCCTGGACTAACCGTCCCATCCGTCCCCGTCCCAGAATCGAGGCGACGGCATCCAAGGCGTAAGTCTTGTTTAACTCCGTTAATCCCGGAACTCGCCACATCATTACCAGTCGGGCTTGTTGCAGCTTTTCATCGATGAATTCCCGGCGCACAATGTTCTGAAATGCCGGTTCTCCGGTTGCGCCGATGACTTGACTCGGTTCGGGGATGAGTTCTTCGTCATCGGTGGCGAGTTGCCAGTTGGGATTGAGAGAGGAGGCGGGACGTCCGTTTTTTTCAAACCCCTCTGCCACAATCTCGATTAATTGTTCTACGGGTAAATTGCCCACAGCAACGGCAGTGAGCGATCGCGGTTGATACCAAGTTCCGTGAAAATCTCGCATCTGCTGTGCCTTCAGTCCGGCGATCGTCTCCGTTGGACCCAAAACCGGGCGACGGTAAGGCAATCGTTCAAAGGCGGTTTCCATCGCCCGAGAATAAATGCGGCGACGGGGATTATCTTCCGATCGCCGGATTTCTTCTAAAACCACCAGTCTTTCCCGTTCAAACCCTTCCTCGGGAATACTCGGATTGAGTACCACATCAATTTGGAAGGGGGCGAGTTCGGCAAAATCCTGGGGGGCTGAGGCAATATAGTAGTGCGTATAATCCTGACTTGTCGCCGCATTCGTAACCGCACCCCGTTCCTCAATTCGGCGTTCAAACTCCCCGCTTTCGAGGCGTTGGGTTCCTTTAAAAACCATGTGCTCCAAAAAGTGGGCCATCCCGTTGATCTCATCGGATTCCACCGCCGAACCAACATTTGCCCAAATGCTCAGGTTCACCGCCTCCACTGGCATCTGTTCTGCTATAATCGTCAATCCATTGGGGAGTCGATGAATTTTGGGGCAGTTCAGACGAGGGAGAGAGGAAAACTTAACAAGCGTTGAAGTCATTAGATACTCGTTTATTTTATATTTCTTTTTCTATCTTAATCATTCTTTACGCGATCGTCCGGGGACAATCACAGATTTCTCCTTTGCCAAGCTGCTTCACCCCTAGGCGATCGACCCAAATATCTAGCCCTTCTATTACATTTTCAAATATATTGGATTGCTAATCCGTTATATCTCCCCATCCTCCAATTCCCCCTAATCCCCCTAATCCCCATATAATAGGAACGGATAGGATTTTTCCCTCATCCAGTAAAAACCAACACCAGTTGGCCGATTTTATCAGGGGCATCAGATGAATCGCGAATCAGGGTAAGCATTCAATGGACCGTTTTGGAGGAGAACTAAGATGAACGTCATTGTTAAACCCCAGGGTAATTTAGATGTAAAACTCTCCGCAATGCTTCAGCAAAAAATTGCAGCTTTAGTGGCGGAAAACTATAACCATTATTTCATTGATTTGGCCGGAGTCAAATCCTTGGGTCATTGTGGGGTCAGCACATTATTGGCGGTCGATCGCCTAGTTCGTAAAACTGGCAAACGCCTAAGTTTGTGCAACTTAAATACTTCCGTTCAATACATTTTGGAAATCAGTGACCTTGCCTGTGAACTGGATATTTTAGAGTCCGGGTCCGATGATGAAATGCTTAGAGTCGGCACAACCATCCTAGTCTAATTCGCAAGGCGATCGCCTTCACCCTATCAGGGAATCATCTACTATGCCAACTCTATCTATGACTCAGGATTGACAGCCATTCGCCCTAATTAAAACCCATTAACCGTTGCCCTATTTTTATGAAAATTACAGAATTCCCCGGGTTAAATTCTGGTTAAAATTCCCAATCAGCCCCGGGACCTTCTCATTCATCAATTTTTGCCCATCGCCCACCATTCCCAAATTGTCAAAAATCATTTACAATTAAAAAAATATTAAAAAATGTAAAGCGGATCTCGAATGTCAAGCCATCATCAGGGTAAAAACAAACCTCGCGTTATTGTTATTGGGGCAGGAATTGGCGGGTTAACTGCCGGTGCATTATTAGCCAAAAGAGGCTATGCAGTGCGAGTTTTCGACTTGGCGATCGTTCCCGGGGGATGCGCTTCTACCTTCCGACGACAGGGATTTATCTTTGATGTGGGCGCAACACAAGTCGCTGGATTAGAACCGGGGGGGATTCATCACCGGATTTTTTCAGAATTAGGAATTAATCTACCCGAGGCAACAGATTGTGACCCCGCTTGCGCCGTATTTCTGCCTGGAGAAACCACCCCCATTAATATTTGGCGGGACCCGCAACAATGGCAAATGGAACGTCAGCGCCAGTTTCCCGGTAGCGAACCCTTTTGGCAGTTAATGGCAACTTTATTTCGCGCTTCCTGGCAGTTTCAAGGACGAGATCCGGTGTTACCTCCGAGGAATCTCTGGGATGTTTGGCAGTTAATCAAAGCCTTCCGTCCCGATACGATGGTTACGGTTCCTTTTACGTTAATGACTGTAGGGGATGCCTTGAGATTGTTTGGATTAAAACAAGACAAGCGGCTGAAAACTTTTCTGGATTTGCAACTGAAATTATATTCCCAGGTAAATGCTGAAGAAACGGCGTTATTGTATGCAGCAACGGCGTTAGGGGTTTCCCAATTTCCCCAAGGGTTATCTCATTTAAAAGGGAGTATGCAAGTTTTGAGCGATCGCCTCGTCGAAGGGTTAGAAAAACATGAGGGAAAACTGTTCATGCGCCATACTGTCAAGCAGATTCAGGTAGAAGAAACCGGCGCATCGACGGTGACAATTGTCAATCAAAAAACTGGGGAAATTTGGACCGAAAATCCTGATTTAATTGTAGCAAATGTGCCGGTGCAAAATCTCATCAACCTAGTGGAGTTGCCCAAAGGTTCAGAAAACCTATTTCAGCAGTTGTATCGGCGGCGGGTGGAGAATTTACCGCCTGCATCAGGGGCATTTGTGGTTTATTTGGGAGTGAAACAGTCAGCCATTCCTGAAAATTGTCCACCGCATTTACAATTTTTGTATGACTATAAAGGAAAAATTGGGGAGAATAATTCTTTATTTGTGTCGGTGAGTCGGGTGGGAGATGGAAGATCGCCTGAAGGCATGGCAACGATTACCGCTTCTTCGTTTACGGATACACAAATTTGGACCAATTGTGAGGATTATGCCCAGTTAAAGCAACAGTATGAAACCGAGGCGATCGCCCGGTTGGGGTCGTATTTTGCCCTGAATGCCGAGACGATTGTTTATCAGGAATCAGCGACGCCGCGCACCTTTGCCCGGTTTACCGGACGCGATCGCGGGATTGTCGGAGGCGTGGGGCAGCGTGTAGCGACATTCGGACCCTTTGGATTAGCCACTCGGACTCCAATTCCGCATCTGTGGTTAGTGGGAGATTCAACCCATCCCGGGGAAGGTACTGCTGGGGTGAGTTATTCCGCACTCACAGCGGTTCGGCAAATTGAATCTGAGGGATATTGAAGGATTGTAAGAGAGGAAATCTAAAATGATATAACTTAAACCCAAACCATCAGTCTCCAGGCTTAGAAATTTCTAAATTTTCACTCTCATTTACAACAACATTAATCAAAAAATATAGAAAATTAGTGATGAATTCTCCAAAAGTAAACGCCCCAAATATTCATTTATTTGCCTTTCATTCGCGCCATGAAAGCAGTATTCGTTCTGAACCCCGAATAGTACCTGGGGCAGAAAAGTTATGGGAAAAACTTGGGCAAATTCTCAACCAATATGGGTATAACAATCCCCTGGATTTGTTGGGTTATTATGCCCCAAAAGGAGAACAGGCTTATGACCCCAAAGAAGAAGGACCGGGCAATATCCTCAATCTCCACAAAAACGGCCTGATTGACTTCAAAGGCACTCTGGAAGTGGATGAATATCCCGTAAATTTCACTGGGATTGCTTGTCCCCGTCGGATTTATGATAGTTATGCCTTAGCCTTGAATATTCGGCGGCCAGAAAAAGAAAATGAGCGCCAAACTGACGCCGTTCCTATTTCAATTTATGGACAGTTTAATACCCATGCGAACCTGTTACTCCCCGACTTTATCCAAAGTTCGTTAGGCCAAACTCTCCTTTTAACTGCGGACTTAACTGATGAACAAAAACAGTTTTCTCCTGAAGGGTTAAAAAATTTGGCTTGTCAATGTATCGATGAATTGATTGAAGACCCCCAAAAACGGCCTTCTTATAGCAACAAAGGTCGGTTATTTGGCAGTCCAATTTTTGAATTTGGAGATATCGATACTTTAGAAAGTCAATCTGATTATCGTCACATTTTAGTGTTATTATTTCGAGATGATACCCTCAAACGAAAGTTTGAATCCGCCTATTGGGATTTAATTGAATTGTTTTATTATCGCAATAAAATATTAACCAGTTTTGATTTTACTCGAAGTGGATATCAGGAAACCTATCGAAAATATGAAGAAATTGAGGAAATTATTTCTGATGTTAATCACCAAATCTCTAATTTAGTGCCGAATAAAAGGCTGGGGTATAAATATTTAGAAAACCTGAAGCAGAAACTAAAAATTATGCCTGGATTAGCCTTAGAATATTCCCGACTCCAGCAGGTTTTAGAACGAAATCGGAATATGATTGCTATTGATGCTAAAAAATATGATGCAACCTTGGATGAAATTCAGCGCAAGCAAAATTTAGATGTGTTTTATTTAAAACCGATTGATTTAAGTTTTGTTGAAAATTTTACGCGACAGGAAGTGCCTTATTTTCAAGAACGAATTAAAGCGGATTTAGATTATTTTGTGCATGGCAAGGGACTGGTTGATCGGGCGATCGCCACGATCCGGGGGATTGTCGAAATCGAACGCATCGATCGCGAACGACATCTGGAAACCAAACTCGAAGCGATCGCCATTGGAATCGGAACTGCTGCCGTTGTCGCTGCCAGTTCCATTTACCTCAGTTTAGATCAACCCATCACCGCCCTCAATCCCCCGGATCGTTCCCCCTCCATCGCATTATTTATGATTGTGATCCTCATTAGTATTGCCGTGGGTACAATAGTTTTTGCCCTATTTTCTTGGCTATTAAGCTGGATTCGTCGAGACTAATCGCCTGATTCTCTCCCTCATCAGGACTAAAAATTAGATGGGTATTCCCTGTTAATCCTCACTGGGTTTGAGGCCAAGGAATCATGGGGTCTTGGGATAAACGGTTAGAAACCTCGTGTGCACCATAGCGGTTGAGGTGACTGGGGTCGGAAAAGCGATCGATTTCTGTAGGCCAAAGTTGACTGAGGTCTCGGAAACTGAGTCCTTCTTTTTCTAGGGATAAACTCAGCATATATTTTTGGAATTCCCGCTCATATTCTAGGCGTACTGGGTCCAAATACTCCTGAGTTAGAGGCATATTGATAAACACCAAGGGAATCTGATGTTCGCGGGTAAATGCCAGGAGGTTGGTGACGGCAGCGGTTTGAATTCCTGCTAGTTGGAAGGACTCGTAATCGGCATCATAGTCCCCGGAAACCCGAGCGTGTTTTTCATAATAGGTCATGGGATTAAACCGCACAGACAAGGGTAAGAATCCATTAGAAAGGGTGGCAGATTGGAGAGTATCCGGACCGGATAAGGCTGCGGATTCTTCGCTTAAGGCGATGATGCTTTCTTCCACGGAATCTAATGTGGGGTCGATGGGGGTTTCCGCGATCGCCTCTGGTGAGGGACGACTGGGTTCGGGGATGAAATTGTTCGCGATGTCTGCTAGGGGTAAGAGGAGTTGACCCCTCAGAAAACCTTGGAGGCGATCGCGGTGTTCATAATTCGCGGACAGGGATGCCAGCTTCTCATTCATCCAGAGGTCCAGGGTTTCATAATTTTCCTGGACGTTTAACCCAGTCCGCGCCCGTTGGACGAGGGTTTCGCCTAGAGAAGAGAGGGACTGACTGGTATCATCACCCTTCGCCATTTCCGGGATTTGAGGTCGATTGCCTAGCAGCAAATGGCGATATCCGGGGGACCGGGAAATCGCCTCAAAGGTGCGATCGCTCCGGCCACTATTCAAGGCCCTGGCTCCATCGGCCCAGAGAATCAGTTTCGGTAATTGCTCTTGAGGAATCAGTTCGCGAACTACAAAGTCAGCCACTTGAGCTGTGGCCCCATTAATGCCGAAATTAAACACCTTCAGTCCGGGATAACGGGAGGAGAGAGACTCCTCAATCGTCATGGGAGCCACTCCACGCAAGGCCCGGGAACTGCCAATAATCAACACATCTGGGGGACCCGAGATGGCTAAATATTGCAGATACAACCGCAGTTGTTCATCTAACTGCTGAGAGTTAAAGGATGGATAGTCAAAGGTTGGCAGGGTCTCTGGGTTAATGGCGATCGCCGGGTCCTCCTCAAATTCTGTAAAGCTAGAGCCATTAAAAATCGGGTCTCCGTCGTTCTCCGATGGATTCAAGGGGAGTTCACCGAGACTCAATCGGTCCTCGGGACTCCGTAAGGGGAGGGTGTTCGGGTCTGTCTGGGGTTCTTCCGGCACTGTTGCGGTTTCTAAAGCGGGGGAGGAGGAGACGGGGAACAAGGCGGCACGGCCCAGGAGCCAATCCGTATGCAACATGACTAATAGACCCAGAAAGCCCCAAATGAAGGCGACTTTAGTGCTGCTCGCCGGATCGCGACGGAAGATTTTAGCGGGAATAAATAAACCCGTAAGTAAGAACAGGTGGGTGACCCAACCCGGGGAGGGCCGCTCCCGAGGCTCAAGGGGGATCAGCTGTTTGGTCAGACAGGCTTGTAATTCCTCTGGTGGGTCCGAGGCAAACATGGACTCTACGGCTTCCGGGAGGTCCTCAGTGGCCTCGGGAGCGCCGTGGGTAAAGGCGATGACGGGTTCTGGAGTTTCCTCCGCTAACTCGGGTTCGGAGGCTTCTGGCAGTTCCGGAGTCGGGTCTTCTGGGATGGCTAGAGGGGATTTTGGCTCGGGGGGGAGGGTGCTGGAGGGGGGGGAAATGGCGGTATTGTAGCGCCAGGATGGGTGCTTATCCCCCGTCCGACGACCATAGAGACGAAGCTCCTCGACCCCATTGAGGTGCAATTCCTGGAGGAATTCCAGGACTAGGGGAGCTAGGGTATCTTGGTCGGGACTGGTGGAGCCTTCGACCATGATATGCAGGAGGTCAGGGTCTTGGCGCAGGAAGAGGGAAAGGCCACTGCCGTTGAGTTTGGCATCGAGTTCCGGATTGACTAGGCGATCGAGCAAGAACTGGAGGGCGTCCAGGTTGCCTTGGGTGGCGAGTTCTCTGGGGGAGAGGGCGAGGAGGGGGTCCCGAGCTGCGGGTAAGTCGAGCCAATCGACCCAAAGCGGTGGGGCGTTGGAGGGGGTGTCAAGCTGGCGACCGTAGCGACAGCCATAGAGGGTGACGGCGTGGAGTCCTTGGGGGGAGAGGGATTTGAGAATTGGGGCGATCGCATCAATGCAGAGGGATTTATCTGCAGCGGCTAGGGGAGAGTCAGAGGCGGTGGGGTCTGAGTCTGGGGAGGAGTTGCCACAGAATAGATGCAGGGTAGCGTCTTTTTGGACCGTGCCGACTTCCAGACCCCGAGAAGCAACTGCCTGATTTAACAGACGATTGATGGCCGGGATATCCCCCCATCGGGCCCAGCTTTTGAGCCGTTCTACAGTGGGAGTGAGGTCTAATCGCCGGAGCAATTCGGGTTTGCCATCGGGGGTGGTGCGACCGAGAATGGCGGCATCGCTGCATCCGGTTAACTGGAGTTCTCGCAACCGTTCGGCGATCGGCAAGGCGAGGGAGGTGGCGTCTGGGGAATCGGGTGACTGACAGAAGATCCAGAGACGACGAGGGGGATAGGGCCGATCGC